>JBPYDX010000261.1:0-5444 GCA_051986115.1 Candidatus Eremiobacteraceae bacterium | reverse complement strand
AATACAATCGAGCTGCTCAAACCGCTTGCCAGCGACTCACCGCTGCAACGATTTTTGGGCAAGCACGACTCGAAGTTGCACCACCTTGCATATCGCGTGGACGATCTTGACGCCGAGCTTGCCCGCCTCAAGTCTTTGGGCGTGCCGTTGATCGATCAAAAACCGCGTCGCGGAGCGCATGGCAACCTCATCGCATTCATTCATCCATCCTACAGCGGTGGCACACTGATCGAATTATGCCAACCGCCCGGTCCGTAACCTAGCTCACACCCGGCCCACCAGGGTAGCGCTTTCGGACGCGCTTGCGACGTCCAAAGTTCCGATATTCTAATGTAATGGCCGTTATTGCGGACGCAATCTTTGCCTTCGACCAGCATGGCACGCTGCGATCTTTTAATGCCGCGGCAGAGCGAATGTTCGGCTACCGCGCAAGTGAGATTCTTGATACCAACCTCAGTAAGATCATCGCTGAACCGGTGCGAGTGGGTGCCTTCAACGCTCGAGCGCGGCACAAAGATGGTTCGGTCTTTCCCGTACGTTTCACAGTGCACGAGATTCCCGCAGGTGAAGGCAGCTTACTCGTGGGCGTGGCACGCGAAACTGCGCTGCGCGCCCGCGGCTACGAAGATCTTCTCAACGAACATTCGCTGTTGCTTGCAACCCTCGAGGCCACCGCCGACGGCATACTCGTGGTTGACCGCACCGGAAAAATCGTACGCTTCAACGAGCGGTTTCGGCGGTTGTGGCGCATCCCCGAAGAAATTTTGGAATCGCGCGATGATGACCGCGCGCTTGCGCACGTCCTTAGTCAAGTAAAAGATCCCGAGCTGTTCATCGCCAAAGTTCGTGAGTTGTATTCGAATCCGGAAGCGGAAAGCTTCGATGTCATTGAGTTCGTCGACGGCAGAGTATTCGAGCGTTTGTCCGTCCCGCAGCGCGTCGACGATCGCCCCGTGGGCCGGGTGTGGTCATTCCGCGATGTCACGGAGCTTGCCGTCGAGGAGCGCAGAGCGCGTCGCCGTTTAGAGCGGCTCGACGCGTTGTGGCGGTTGGTGACAAAATCGGAAGTCAGTCGCGAGGAGCTTGCCCGCGAAGTGCTCGAGGAGGGATCGCGAGCGCTTGGTTTTGACGTCGCACTCGTCGCTCATCAAGAAGCAGCGTCAAGTATTCTCGATTACATAAGCCTGGCGGCGCACAGCGGCGCGTTGCGAGCGGGCGAAGAACGCCTTGCCGACCTTGTCTTGGACACGAACGCAACCATTGTCTCGAGCGACCTTGAGAACGACAGCCGTTTTCGAGCACACCCGGAATTCATTGCTCCGGGCATTCGCTCGCTGATTGGCACACCGGTACGAGTGGGCGAGCGCGCCTACGCGCTCGTGTTTGCCTCTCGATCAGCGCTTTCGAAAACATTCGATGAAGAGGACAAAGCCTACGTCGAACTCCTCGGCGATTATATCGGCCGCATTTTGCTAATGGCCGAGCAAGATCGACGCATTTCGTATCTTGCCTACCACGATCCGCTCACCGGCATTGCAAACCGAATGCAGTTTCAATTACGCTTGAGCGAGACGATTGCAAGCGCGCGACGCCACGAACGCCGCTTCGGCCTTATTTATGTCGACCTCGATCGTTTTAAAGAAGTTAATGATACGCTCGGCCATGCGGGCGGTGACCAAATTCTTGTCGAGGCTGCACGCCGTTTGGGAGCTGCAGTGCGCCGCGAAGACCTCGTGGCTCGGCTCGGCGGCGATGAATTCGCGGTATTGGTCACCGAGACGCGAGGGCCTGACAGCGTCTCCGAGCTCGCGCAGCGCATCTGCGACGTGCTCTCTAACCCATTTCGTACTGGCCATCATGATTTTTACCTATCCGCAAGCGTTGGCATCGCGCTCTTTCCCGAAGATGGCGACAGTGCTGAATTGCTGTTTGCTAATGCCGACGCTGCAATGTATCGCGCCAAAGAGGAAGGCCGAGACAAATACCGCTTCTACAGTAATGAAATCGCCGCTGGGCTCCAACATCGCCACCACATTCGCGAAGGTTTGCGGCGCGCGCTTGCTCAGGCCGAACTCACGTTTTTCTACCAGCCTGTGCTGAACATTCGCTCTGGGGAGGTCGTCGGGTCCGAAGCTCTCATGCGCTGGCATCACCCCGAACGCGGACTGCTCTTACCCGGCGAGTTTATACCGCTCGTCGAAGAAACAAATTTGATGGTACGCATGGGCGATTGGGGATTGCACCACGCTTTTGCTCAGTCACGACGCTGGAGCGAGCGGGGCAAGCACCTTCGCCTCGCGGTGAACCTGTCGGCGCGCCAATTTGCAGACCCGCAGTTCGTTCCCACGCTGCGCCACGCTATCGCGCAAAGCGGTGCGGACCCCAAAACCATTGAGCTTGAAATTACCGAGAGCGTCGCCTTGCGAGATCCAAACGCTGCGCAGACGACGATCAGCGAGTGCCGAGCGCTTGGATTCCGCGTGGTGCTGGACGATTTTGGAACGTATTATTCTTCGTTGTCATACCTTAAGAAGCTCGGTGCGGACACCATCAAAATCGACCGCTCGTTTGTCAACGGCTTACCTTCAGATGAGGGCGACGCCGCAATCGTCCGCGCAATCATCGCCCTTGGCCGTAGTTTGGGGCGAGAGATTATAGCCGAAGGCGTTGAGAAGGCCGATCAAGCACACTGGTTGGTGCGTGAAGGGTGCAGCACGGCACAAGGATTTTTGTACGCAAGGCCGATGCCCGAAGTCGAATTCGATGAGTGGCTAGGCTCGCACCCGATCGCAGCAGCTGTTTAACTAGGATTGCGGGAGCGACGAAGGAAATTCGTCGGCTCCATGTCTGTCCATATCGGCACGTGCGGCTTCTCATATCGCGATTGGGTTGGACCATTTTATCCTAAAGGCATCAAATCAAACGACATGTTGCCGTTTTATGCCGAGCGTTTTGGTACGGTTGAAATCGATAGCACCTACTACGCAATTCCGCGGCCCCAACTTTTTGAAAGCATGGATGCTCGCACGCCGGCCGGATTTCGTTTCACCGTGAAAGCCCCCGGCAGCATCACGCACCTGCCCGCCGATGCGACGCCAAAATCCGACGAGGTAGCGCAATTCTTGGCATGCTTGGAACCGCTACGGGCGGCCAACAAGCTGGCTTGTGTTCTTGCGCAGTTTCCAAATAGTTTTCGGCCTACACCGCAGGCGTTTGAGCGACTCGCCCAATTACGCGCTGCTTGGGAAGGCATCAATCTCAACGTCGAATTCCGTCATCGCGACTGACAAAAGGAAGAATTGCTCGACAAATTACGCGATCTTAACCTCGGTTGGTGCAACGTCGACGAACCGCGCTTCTCATCATTGCTACGACCAGGCTCCGCCGTCACATCGAGCATCGGGTACGTTCGTTTGCATGGCCGCAATTACAGCAAATGGTGGAAGCAAGAACGTGCTGCGCACGAGCGCTATGATTACCTGTATACTTCTGCCGAACTCGGGGAGTGGATCCCGAGGATCGCGGCCGTTGATGAACAAGCAAAAAATACGTACGTGTTCTTCAACAACCATCATTTAGGCAAGGCTGCCGCAAACGCACGAGAGCTCTCGCAGATGCTCACGACTGCAAGAATGTAGAATGCTCGCACGGCTTGAAACTTCGTCGTCAATGCGTAGCCGCTTGCGACGAGAGTTTTTTCTTGCCGTCGGCGTGATTTGTTTCTGCCTGACCTCGGCTGCTTGCGGCAGCCGAAGCGCCTTCCCTTACAGCGGCACGCTCCAACCTGAATCCGCACAAGTCGGCAGTACCATTGGAGGCCGCGTGGTCGCTATCCACGTCCAAGACGGCGATCGCGTTAAGGCGGGCCAAGCGATCGTCAGTCTTGATGATAGCGCCCAACGCGCAGCTGTGGCCACCGCAATTAGCCAGAAGCATCAGGCGGCGGCGGCGCTTGCCGACCTCAAAGCCGGGCCGCGTCCACAAGAAGTTGCACAAGCGTTCTCAGCGGAGGTCTCAGCGAAGGCGGTGCTCGACAAGACGCCGCAGGAGCTACGCGTTGCTCGCGCCACGGTCCGTCAGGCGAGAGCTTCCCTTGCGCAAGCGCAAGCATCGCTGCGCTCGGCGACATTATCGTACGAACGCGCAGAACGTTTGTTTTCGCAGGGTGCGATTGCGGCGCAAGCTCGCGACGATGCTCGGGCAACCTACGACAATGCGCGCGCAGCCGTTATGTCGGCGCGCGCGCAAGTTGCCTCGGCGCGCGCGCATTTAACCGAAACCGAGAAATCAGACACAACTGTGGCGCGGCAAGCCTATGAATCCGCGGTCCAAAACCGTCAGCTCGTCGTCGCTGGAGCCCGTCCTCAACAGATCCTGCAAGCGCAGGCAGCACTCAATGCAGCTGAAGCAAATGTCTCTGCGGCGCAGACCAACCTTCGCGAGATGACGGTGAGGGCGCCAGCCGATGGCACTATTGACTCGCTCGACTTGCGCGTTGGAGATCTCGTTGGTCCCCGTGCGGCGGTGGCCGTCGTTCGCGAGTTTAAGGATCCTTTCGTGCGCATCTACGTTGCGCAACGTGACCTTGGTTCGTTTCGGATTGGCGATAGCGTGCAAGTACGATCCGATTCTCTAAGCGGCGTGCTCTTTGACGGCAGGGTCGAGCAAATTGATCAGGACGCTCAGTTTACGCCGCGCGACGTGCAAACCGCCGAAGATCGTGCCGAGCTTTCGTTCGGCGTTAAGGTTCGCGTGCATGATCCAAACCGGCGCTTGCACGGCGGAACGACCGTCGAGGTCGCTTTGCCGTGAGCGACGCCATCGTCGCCTCACACTTGACCAAGCGATTTGGTGAACTCGAAGCGGTCCATGATATCAGCTTCGGTGTGTCGCGCGGATCGATTTTTGGTTTTTTGGGACCCAATGGCAGCGGTAAATCGACGACTATAAAGATGCTGTGCGGTTTGGTCGAACCGACCTCTGGAACAGGCTCGGTAAACGGTTACGACGTTCGCACTCAGAGCGACGGCCTGCGCCGCTCGATCGGCTACATGTCGCAGTCATTCTCCCTGTACGGCGACCTCACGGTGAGTGAAAATCTTGAGTTTTACGGGCGCGCTTATGGGCTCTCCACCAGCAGCCGTGAAGAACGCGCAAGCGCCGTCGTCGAGCGAACGGGACTCGAACCTTACAAACACCAGTTGGCTGACACGTTATCGGGTGGCTGGAAGCAGCGCCTTGCTCTCGCTTGCGCGCTGCTGCACAAACCAGAAGTTCTCTTCTTAGACGAGCCTACCGCCGGAATAGACCCCGTGGCTCGACGCGACTTGTGGGACTTGCTTTTCACCCTCGCCGGTGAAGGTGTAACGCTGTTTGTCACGACGCATTACATGGATGAAGCGGAACGATGCTCATCGCTTGGTTACATTTTCAATGGCGAATTG
>JBPYDX010000260.1:0-5126 GCA_051986115.1 Candidatus Eremiobacteraceae bacterium | reverse complement strand
GGCATCCATGCAGGTGTTCAGTGGATTTTCAGGACGGGACAGACCACTGTCAGAGGAGAAGCGCCGGGCTTATTGAGAATGATTCTCATCAGGGACATTGCGCCGCATCACAGCGGTCTTTGTCGCGATAAACATTCAGAACACGGAAGCCAAATATTGAGGCTCAAAGGTTAATGAGCGCTACCCGAGGCACGGCCGATCTTCGCGTTTTTTATCTGCTCCTTATTGGGGTGGGCAGTTTGTTGGCACACCTGGCCTCGGAGTTTGCTTCGATGGGTGCGGAAGCGGACAACGTTATTTTCAGCGCGCGCCACTGGTATCTGGGCCTGGGCGCGCTGGTTGGTATCATCGTCTTCCTCATTCATGGACGCACCCTGCTCCGCTCAGCGCAGAATTCACGTGATCTCAAGCGAATGCTGAACCAGGGTTTGGCGGCATTGCCGTACGGTGGAAAGGGCCTTCGCTTCTTGACCGTTACAGCTGGTCTCCAGCTTGCCATTGGCGCATTAACGCAGATCGGCGAGGGCTGCCCGTTTTGCGGTTATGATGTAAGTGCCGGCATCTTGGGTGCGCTTGCGACCCTTCTACTCTTTGCTTTGATCACGCGCGCCGTTGGCAAGCGACTGCCAACCCTTGTGAGCACTCTGGCTGGCTACGCTGCTTTTCGGCGTCCCGCCTCAACGGCGAATTCCTTTTTCCTTCGATCTGAATCGGCCGATTGTGCTCGATTTGGCGCTTGGTTTCCACTTCTTTTCAATCGCCCACCACCGCTCCAACTTCAACCATCTCACTAAGGTGATGTCCCCGCGCATATGCGCGGTTTGTTGAACATGGAGCAATATGTTTCGCATATTTTGTTGCATCGTGCTGCTGGCTTGCACGCTCGCGCTGACAGCACTGCAGACGCCGGCCATTGCCGCAACGACGTTCTTATCTGGAACTGTGGTTTCAGGCACTACGCCTGTGCCCGATGCCGTGGTGACAGCTATTGGCAATAATCTTACACAAACAACCAAAACGGATGGGCTCGGTCATTTTCGATTTTCGAACCTGTCGCAAGGAACGTATGCAGTCACTGCGACTGCCGAAGCGGGATCTGCAACGGCGCGCGTCGAGCTTGCGGTGGTTGGAGCTGATATCACCTTGTATCTGGGTGTCAAGAAATTGGCGACAGTCTCAGTAACCCGGTCTGCGTCCGCTCGTCAAGGTGGCACGGACGTGAACATCGGCATGCAAACGCTCACGAAATCGCCGTCATCGGGGAGCTTCCCGCAACTGCTGATTCAGCTTCCCGGCGCAGCCCGAGGTGCAAATGGTGTCGTTCATATCAATGGCGACCACGGCGACATTAATTACATCGTTGACGGCGTGCCGATTCCGCAAGAGCTCAACCGCGATATCGGCAGTGAATTCAATCCCAACGATATCTCGTATATCGACGTGCTGCAAGGTGCCTACCCTGCAATGTATGGCGGCAAGTTTGCCTCTGTCCTTGACATCAACACGCGAACGGGCACGTCAACGCCTAGCGTGAGCGGCGCGTTGTACGGCGGAACCTATGGGACGTTGGATGGAGCGCTGGGCTATGAGAGCAAAGTTGGAGCCGGGTCGCTGGTGGCGGCGTTTCGCGGCGTCATGGGTGATCGATCGCTCGATCCGCCGAATCCCGAGTCGCCCCATAATCAAGGCAGCAACGTCAATGAATTTGCGCGCTACACCGTTCCGGTTGGTGACAATTTCATCAACTTCATCGTTTCAAACTCGTTCCAAACGTTCCAAATACCAAATGACTTCGATAACGGCGAGCCAGCCGCAACAGACGACAATGAAACCCAGGCCGACCTTTTTAGCGCTCTGGAATTTCGACACAGCATCGGCTCAAAAGGCGCACTGACCTATGTCATGGGCTATAAGAACTCGCACATCCAAGATTTTGGCGATCCAAACAATGATTGGGTTTACGGTGAGGCGCTCAACGTTGCGCCTCCACCCTACGGCAACGGTGGCACCTCGACACAGTGTGCAACTGCCTACACGCCTGGCACGATCAACCTAACGTATCTGCCGACGACGTGCGCGTATTCGCTCTTCAGCGATCGCACGGCGAAAGATTACGTCTTCAAACTCGATAACGCGCTCGATAGCGGAGTGCACACCGTGCGTTGGGGCGCGCTCTACGACGTCACCAACGTTACAAAGCTCTACAACATCATCTTGCAGCCCGGAAACTTTCTCGCGCCGCTATTTTCCCCAGCGCCCCCGAGCGCCCCGTACGCGGTCGTTGACAACGCACCGAACAATGCTAACACCGAGTCAGTGTATCTTCAGGATAGCTGGAGAATGGGAGGTGACTACGAGCTTGACTACGGGCTGCGCAACGACAGCTTCCAAGTTCGCTCGACCGAATTTGATCAAGGCTTTGCTGAGCTGAGCCCGCGAATCAAGTTTACGCGGATCTTCAGCCCTCAAGCAAGCATCTACGCGTTCTACGGGCGCTACTTTACGCCGTTTTCGTTCGAAAATGTTTCGCCGACGGCGGCATATCTGTTGAATTTGCCTATTCAACCAACGCTTGCACAATTTGATCTTAAACCCCAACGCGATTCCGTCTACGAACTTGGCGGTCACCTCCCGATTGGTGCCGGCAACTTGGGCGTGCGGATCATGCAAAAAAACGCCACCGATCTCATAGACGACACTCAAGTGGGTGTAACGGCGTTGCATCAAGACATTAATTATCAGCTTGGTCGCATCGCAACGCAAACTGCGTTTTACCAGCTACCCATTCTGACCAATCAAAGCAATTTCTATCTGAGCCTTAATCATACGTATTCGGAGAACAAAGGTTGTGAAACGCAGTTGCTCGCTCCATGCTTTGGATCGCCGACCAACTGGACCCCCGCCGACCACGAACAGCGTTGGGGCTCGACGGCCGGCGTGCTAATCAACAACAGCCGCGGTGGTTGGTTCTCAATGGATGGCGAGTATGGCAGCGGACTCTCGTCTGCAGCATGCCCGCCGACGATCTCCGGTTATTGCAAATATACACCGCACACAATCTTTAACGTCGAAGAAGGCGTTGCTCTTAACGGTACAACGAGATTGGTCGGACGGATCAACAACCTGCTCAACGACAATTTCTTTATCACCTACATCAACGCACAGGGGAACCATTACTACACGCCGCGGACGTTCACGGTCGGCGTGCAGTTCGGTCCGCAATCCTTTTCCGGGATTTGACCTGGCGGCGGCGAACCCCGCGGCAATGGATCAGGCACGCGCCGCGGACGTTCGCTATCAACCCAGCGAGCGCGTTGCGCTTTTTTTGCCGTGTTATTGCGATGTGCTATTTCCGCAAGTCGGGCGCGCCGTCGTCACGCTGTTTGCGCGGTTGGGCGTGCCGCTTGACTATCCTATGGAACAAACGTGTTGCGGCCAGCCGGCCTTTAACGCTGGGTCGTGGGGCGAAGCCCAAGCAATGGCTCGGCGATTCGCAAGTGTTTTTTCGGGATATCGCTGGATCGTCGTTCCATCAGGATCGTGCGCTGCGATGGTTCGCGCTTTTTATGTATATATGGAGCCGGGATCCGGTCCATCGCTTGTGGGTGCGCGGGTGTACGACCTAGCGTCATTTCTTGTTGAGATATTAGGGCGAACAGATGTCGGCGCGACGTATACTGCCCGCGTCACCTATCACGATGGTTGCCACGGCCGTCGAGAACTTGGCGCCACCGCCGCCTCACTCGCAGTCTTGCAAGCGGTGCAAGGGCTTGAGTATGTTGAGCTGCCGAAGATTGATGAGTGTTGCGGCTTTGGCGGCTTATTTAGCGTGAAGTATTCTGATTTGTCGGTGTCGATGGGACATTCAAAGTGTGACGCTATCACCCGCAGCGGAGCGCAAGTCGTGACCTCGGGCGATACGAGCTGCCTGATGCACATAGCGGGTTTATGGGACAAGTTGCAACCAACAACGCCCGTTCAATTCGTCCATTTGGCCGAAATCTTGGCTGCGACGTGAGCACGAATATGGAACGCAACGCAATTTCACACGCATTTGCTCATCCGCGTGCTCCGCAGATCTTAACCGCAACCCTACAACATTCAGTCGACGCGGCGCATCGAGCACGATTCCAAATCGAATGGGAACGCCTGCGCACGCTTGCACACGATATCAAGGCTTATGCCATACAAAATCTCGATCGGCTGCTGGTTGATTTTGAAAGACAATTCGAAGCGCGCGGCGGCAAAGTTTTGTGGGCGCCAACGGCCGCGGAAGGCATTGCGCATTTGCTGGACATCTGCAAGCATCACGGCGCCCGCAGCGTCGTCAAAGGCAAATCGATGGTGTCTGAGGAGCTCGCCGTCAACGAGCATCTTGCTGCCGCAGGCATCACACCGGTAGAAACTGACCTTGGCGAGTACATCGTTCAATTGGCGGGCCAGCGCCCTTCACATATCGTTGGTCCTGCTTTGCATATGTCGCGTCAAGACGTCGGCAAGTTGTTTGCAGAAAAACTGGGCATCGATTACTCGGAAGATCCAAGGGTGTTGATGTCAGCTGCCAGGACAAGGTTGCGCAAGCAGTACATGCACGCTGCTGTCGGCATGACTGGAGTGAACTTTGCGGTTGCCGAGACTGGTACCATTATCGTTATCGAGAACGAGGGCAACGGAGCGCTTTCCGCATCAGTGCCGCCGGTTCACGTTTTCTTAATGGGGATAGAAAAAGTGATTCCGCGCCTTGCTGATGTGCCCGTCTTTTTGCAGATCCTAGCACGATCGGCAACTGGACAAAAAATCGAAACCTATACTCACTTTTTCTTAGGCGCTGAGCCGGGCAAAACTACCTACTGCATCATCGTGGACGCGAATCGCACAAAACTATTGGCCGACGAAAAAACGCGACAATCACTGTACTGCATTCGTTGCGGCGCTGGTCTCAACGTGTGCCCCATTTATCGTCGAGCCGGCGGGTTCGCTTATGGCGGCACGTACGCAGGACCGATTGGTGCGGCGATAACCCCGGCACTTTCCGGTTCGCACGCTGCCGCAGAGTTGCCGTTTGTTTCGACCCTTTGCGGAGCGTGTCAGCAAGAATGCCCAGTGAATATCGATTTGCCACATCA
>JBPYDX010000259.1:0-4218 GCA_051986115.1 Candidatus Eremiobacteraceae bacterium | reverse complement strand
ACACCACGGCGGTTGGCGAGGGCGAAATGGCAATCGAAATTCGTTTCCCCACGCCAGCGGGGCAAACCAGCGGCGCATATTACAAAATCGAGCGCAAAGTTGGCGACTTCGCAACCGCTTGCGCTGGCGCTCGCATTAAGCTCGCGGCGGATGGTTCTATTGAAGACGCAGGTGTCGCGATCGGAGCGGTTGGGCCAAAAGCAATGCGTGTTGCCGAAGCCGAGAAGTTACTGCGCGGCGCCAAGCCTTCTAAAGATGTTATTAAGGCCGCAGCGGACGCCGCGCGCAAGCTTGCGGATCCCGTTGCTGACAATCGCGGATCGGCTGAATACAAAAAGGACATGGCAGGCGTGCTCGTTGCCCGCGCGCTGCAAACGACGCTCGAACGCCTCGGTGTGGGAGGATTGGCATGAAAATCAGCGTGACGGTGAATGGAACAAAGTATGAGCGCGACGTCGAGCCGCGCACACTACTGGCTTATTTCCTGCGCGAGCATCTCGGCCTTACCGGCACGCACGTGGGCTGCGATTCGTCGAGCTGCGGTGTGTGCACGGTCGTGCTTGACGGCGATCGGGCAGTAAAGTCATGCACGATGTTTGCCGTGCAAGCGCACGGCCACGAAATTACAACCGTTGAGGGCTTGGCCAAAGATGGCAAACTGCATCCGTTACAACAGGGTTTCTGGGATCAACACGGTTTGCAGTGCGGATATTGCACTCCCGGGATGCTGATGACCGCATACGCATTTTTGAAGCAAAACCAGCAACCCAGTGAGAGCGACATCCGCCACGCGATTTCGGGCAACCTTTGCCGCTGCACGGGTTACCAAAATATCGTCAGCGCGGTGCAGCAGGCGGCGCGCGAGATGTCAGCCCCCGCAGCCAAAGAGCCGGTCAAGGCATAACGAGAGGAAATGTGATGAGCACACAGGTCGACGGCAAAGCAGCTGATCAGTATTCGATCGGTCGAGGCATGAAGCGTAAGGAAGACCCGCGTTTCATCGAGGGTCGCGGTCGCTATGTCGACGACATTTCGCTGCCAAACATGCTGCACTTAGCTTTGGTTCACAGCCCTTATCCACATGCTCGGATAAAGAACATCGACTCAAGCGCCGCGCTTAAAGTGCCAGGCGTCAAGGCCGTCATCACCGGCAAGGATTTGGAAGCCGCGAAACTCGCATGGATACCCACATTTCACGGCTTGGACAAGCAAATGGTCCTGGCAGTTGGTAAAGTGCTGTATCAGTATCAAGAAGTTGCTGGGGTTGTAGCCGAGTCGCGCGAGGCCGCGCACGACGGCGCCGAGTTGGTGGACGTCGACTACGAACCGCTGACGGTGGTCGCCGATCCATTTTTCGCCAAAGAAGATAAGGTGATCTTGTGCGACGATCGCGAGGACAAGACCAATCATATCTATCACTGGGAAGTGGGTGACGCATCGAAAACCGACGCGGCGCTCGCAAAGTCTGATGTGCGCATCGCAGAGCGCCTCTGGTTCCAGCGCTGCCATCCAGCGCCGCTTGAGCCCTGCGGCATCGTGGCGGACATGAACAAAGCGACTGGGCGGCTCACGATGTACATGACGTCACAGGCGCCGCACGCGCACCGTACTGTTGTTTCACTCGTCACCGGGATTCCTGAAGACAAGATTCACATCGTATCTCCCGATATCGGCGGCGGGTTCGGCAATAAGGTGCCCGTGTACCCGGGCTATGTCGTCGCGACGGTCGCATCGGTCATTCTTGGCATTCCGGTCAAGTGGATAGAAACGAGAACCGAAAATCTCACCACGACCGGTTTCGCACGCGACTATCACATGGACGTCGAGCTGGGCGCAAGCAAAGACGGCAAACTCAACGCACTGCGAATCTCAACCACCGCCGATCACGGCGCATTTGACGCTGCAGCAGACCCGTCAAAATACCCGGCTGGTATGTTTGGCATCTGCACGGGTTCGTACGACTTTCCCGCTGCGTTTACCAACGTGGATGCGTACTTCACGAACAAGGCGCCGGGTGGGATCGCCTATCGCTGCTCCTTCCGCGTGACCGAGGCATCATATGCGATCGAACGCAGCATGGACATTTTGGCAAGCAAACTCCAGATGGACCCAGCGCAGCTGCGTCTCAAGAATTTCGTCAAGAAGAATCAGTTCCCGTACCAGTCGCCGCTCGGCTTTGTTTACGACAGCGGCGACTATCAGACAACGTTTGAGAAAGCGCTCAAGACGATTGGTTATGATCAGCTACGTAAGGAGCAAGCTGAAAAGCGCAAGCGCGGAGAGTTGATGGGGATCGGCATTTCCACGTTCACCGAAGTTGTTGGCGCGGGTCCGAGCAAACACTTCGACATTATGGGGATCAAGATGTTCGACAGTGCGGAGATTCGCATCCATCCAACCGGCTCAGGCATTGTTCGAACGGGCACGAAGGCGCAAGGTCAAGGCCACGAGACAACGTGGGCTCAAATTGTCGGTGACGAACTTGGTTTGGATCCCCAAAATCTTATCGTCGAAGAAGGCGACACAGACACAGCCCCTTACGGCCTGGGAACGTATGCGAGCCGCAGCACTCCGGTTGCAGGAGCTGCACTTGCAATGGCTGCACGCAAGGTGCGCGCCAAAGCTCAAAAAATCGCCGCGCACCTGCTGGAGGTTGGCGAAGCAGATATTGAGTGGAAAGATCATAAGTTCCAGGTTAAAGGCGCACCCTCAAAGAGCGTCACCATGGCGCAAGTCGCCTTTGCCGCCTATACGAACCCGGCGCCGGACAGCGAACCGGGCCTGGAAGCGACCTATTACTATGACCCACCGAACATGACGTTTCCGTTTGGCTCGTACCTTGCAGTCGTCGATGTCGATCGGGAAACCGGCGACGTGAAGGTGCGCCGCTTCTTAGCCATCGATGACTGCGGCAACATCGTGAACCCGATGATTGTTGAAGGACAAATTCACGGCGGTTTGACTGAGGGCTTTGCGATCGCCTTTATGCAGGAGATCGCTTATGATAAAGATGGCAATCATCTTAACACCAACTTCACCGAGTATCTTGTGCCTACTGCGATCGAGACGCCGCGCTGGGAAACCGACAAAACGGTGACGCCCAGCCCCCATCACCCGATCGGCGCAAAAGGCGTGGGTGAAAGCCCGAATGTCGGATCGCCGGCTGCGTTCGTCAACGCAGTGATGGACGCACTTGCTCCGCTAGGCGTGACACACATCGATATGCCGCTGACGCGCGAAAAGGTCTGGCGCGCCATTCGCGACGCTTCGGCAGCGGGTGCCAAGGCGTAACGGGCTCATATGGATCTTCATTATCAAGGACAGGAAAAAATCCCAGTACCCAAAGACCGGGTGTGGGCATTTATCAACGACCCTAATAAGGTGGGATCGTGTTTACCCGACGTGCTTGACGTGCAAGTGAAGGACCCGCACGCGTTTGATGCCACGGTAAAAGTTGCGGTCGGGCCGGTAAGCGGGAAATTTAAGTTCAACATTACGTTGATTCCCGGGGCCGATCAAAAGCACATGGACCTGAAGATAAATGGTGGCGGTTTCGGCAGCGTTGTCGATCTGCTCGCGGGAGCCGATATTGTAGACGGCGGCGATGGTGGCACGACCCTCAATTGGCAGGGAGACGCATCGATGCGCGGCCCTGTGGCAACGGTCGGCGGCAGGGTGCTCGACGCCCAGGCGCAACGTATTATTAGCACAACGTTTGCAAATGTGAAGACAAAGTTGACGGAGTCGGCCGCGTAAGCCGGCCGAACACAAATGAAGTTCTTCGACAAATTAGCTGAACTGGAACGAAACCGAACCACGTTTGCGGTTGCGACAGTCGTTGCTCGCCGCTCCCCGGTCAGCTCCCACTTGGGCGACCGTGCAATTATTTTTGAAGACGGCCGCATGGAAGGATTTGTCGGCGGTGCTTGCTCGCGCGATCTTGTGCGCCGGCACGCGCTGCTCGCGCTGCGCAGTGGGAAGCCGCGGTTGCTTCAAATTCGCCCTGACGATACACCCGATGCTGGCGCGGACGTTCCAGCCAATGTCGAGCGTATTTCCGCGCCGATGGGCTGCGCCTCCAACGGAGCTGTCGACGTGTACATCGAGCCGCATGTACCGCTTCGGGTTCTCGTCGTTGTGGGCTTCACGCCGGTAGCGGATGCGCTTGCGCGCATGGCCGGCGCGGCGCTTGAGTTTGAGGTCGTACGCATCGTAGCG
>JBPYDX010000258.1:0-4954 GCA_051986115.1 Candidatus Eremiobacteraceae bacterium | reverse complement strand
TTGCCAAAGAGCACGACACGCGGAATGAGCGGCGGCAAATTCGCGCGCGAAGCGGCGGGCAAGAGCGTAAAGCTCAGGCCAAGCAACAGTGCAACGGCAAAGCGGCGCTTTAGCATGGCAATCACCTCAGGGCCGCCTGCTTTTGCAGCCGAGGCAAAAATACCCTAGCTAGACCTAGTTTTTGGGCATCTCGAAGCCGACGCGGCGCCGGCCTTTTTCTTCCTCTATAAAGTCACCAAGGCGCCGTAGTTCCAGCGGATCGATATCGACGAAAACTAAGCCGAAGCGCCATTGGAAGCCCTTTTCCTTAAGGGCATGAACGACGCGCGCTGGCAGGCTGTGCCGTTGGCCGGGCCTGGTGCTGAAATCGAGATTGACGAGATCACCTAGGCGCAAACGTTCGGTGAGTTGCACGCGGGCGCCGCCCGCGCTGAGTTGGTCTAAAATAGCAGGGCAGGAGTCGCCGCGCGGGAGCGTTATCCGGGTGGGTTCGCTCATGAGGATGCGAGGCCAGCGCCGGTGATAGGCAGCAGGTTGCTGTTTGCCGGCTAACATTTTGCGTAACCCGTTTAACATGGGGCAAGCACGCCTAACTGGCTCATAAGAACCCCCGTGTGCTCTAGGACTCACTCCAAGGGTGATTTGTGTCACCCCATATGAGATAAAACGTATCATTATAAGTATACACGCCGGTGGGCGCGTTCACTTGAAACACGGGTGAGAATTCGCTCGCTTAAGACTGGGCCGGTTGAGGCGACCCGGCTTCCGGCGTTTGTGAAGCTTCGGCGGCTGCGGTTCTACGGCGTGCTTGTTCGGCTGCGATGAAAGCTGCTAACCATTGGGTCTCATGTGGTTTGAGCCCGAGAAAGCACAGCCCGCAAGCAAAGTAATAGCCCGGGTTCTCTTTGAGCGAGTAGACGATCCGCGCCGCAACGCTTTGTCGTTGGCCCGGACTCTGCTCGAAATGAAGCTCGATGTTGTCTCCGGCTTTGAGCGGCTGCGTTGTTTGGATACGCGCACCCCCGACAGAAAGCTGGTTGACGATTACCGGCTTGTCGTCGCCGTTGGGCAGACGCACTTGCGCGGGTTCTGCCATAGCAACCCGAGGCCAGCGGCGCGAATACCGGTCGGGAGCCCGGCGTACAAGCAGTCTCTTAACCGAATCGAACAAAGCGCGATTAACCCTCAAGTCTCGGGTAAGCGATGAGCTGCTTGAAATGTGACTTTCGTTTCCGCGATTTTGTGTCAGCGCCGGTGCGAGCGATCCCAAATCGGTGATGATCGTCATATGACATCGGAGTGCGGAAGCTCGGTAATGGGAGCGAAATGACCGCAGTCATACGTGGGGTGCGAGAACGGAGCATATCAAGTCATGACTAAAACCGAACGACTGTTGGCCGTCGTCGGCGTCGGCGTGGTCGCAACGGCGATTTTGCTGGTTGTCTACGTGCGTCAAACAAATCCAGCGAGCGCGCAGTCGGCCAATTGCTCGGGGCAAAGTTCAAAACTTGGCGAAACGCTCGATCAAGTTCGGTTTTCAACGTCCGCCGAACACGCCGTGGCTACGGCGCTGAATGCCTCCACGAGAGCGCAAGCCGCGTATTTCAAAGCCGTTAGCGCGACGCAAGCACAAATAAACGCTGGTCGCGTTCCAGTTGCTCAAGCAGCGCGCATTTCGAACAGCTTGCACCAAGCCAGCTGGATTCTCACGAGCCAGACGCAGCCGCTAGCCAAGGCGCAGGCTATAATTAATGAAGAACAGCGTGAGGTGGCAAGTGCGATGCCGCTCATCAGCCAGGCGTCGGGTGAACTCAAAGATGAAGATTGCAGTGCTCTTTCATTGACGTTGGCACAGTCGGGATGGCCCAAGGACTTGCTGATACCGCAACTCTCTCAGGCAGCGCGAATCAACGCCCAAGTAAGCGATAGTTTAGAATCAGCTCTCGACTTGATTTTGAGCGCGCAGCACGACGTGCGCGCCTATTCGGTCGCCGCAAAATAAGTCAAACAGTTACCGGCTGCCACGTAAATTCCGTTTCCCGAAACTGACGGTCCTCGACCCATAGCACGTCCGCACAACTGCTGGCGGCTCAATAACTTCCCCGTTCCGGCTGCAAACTCGTCCAGCCAACCCATTGACTCAGTCGTAAAAACCGCGGGTCCCCAAACCACCGGCGCCTCGTACTCGCCGCCCGTCGCAGCCTGCCACAAGACCGCACCGTCGCTTGTGCGCAGCGCGGTTAACGAACCACTGCTGCCGTCGTAGAGCGGAACGTAGATCGTACCGCCCGTGACTGCCGAGGTTCCGATAAGGGTGGCGCTAGATTCGGTTCCCAAAGTGCGTCGCCACAAAAAGCTGCCCGACTGCGCATCCACTGCGTAGTAGGTGCCGTCTTTGTTGCCCTCCCCGATGACCCAGCGCTGCTTGCCTGCGACGGTCACTGCAAATCGGTTGGGCGACGCAAAAAAATCATTATCATTTGTATCGTGCGGGTGAACGGGGCCGTAGCTCCAGCGCATGCTTCCGTTTGCGAGGTTGAGCGCAACGATGCTCTCGCTGCCTGGGTCGGGGCCGGGGGGCGGATTGCGCATTGGCGTTGGGTTCCCCGTGCCCAAATACACGATGCGACTCGTCGGCTCGACCGCCGGCGTTGCTGAAATACCCGTGCCGGTTCCTTGATAGCGCGCAAGCTCGATCGCCCAGCGAATTTTTCCCGTACGCGCATCGAGCGCAATTTCGCGGCCCCGGCTCGTTGGTCGATCGACGAGCACGTCCGTGCCGATCAGGACAAAACCGTCGACAACTACGGGTGACGCGTAAACGTCATCGTTGCGGGTGTTGTCGCAAATTTTTGTCAGCCACAAACGCTCGCCGGAAATAGCGCGGTATGCGGCAAGCGTGCAGTTGCCGCTTGCAGCATAGATAATACCGTTTTGCACTGCAATGGTGCCAATAACCCCGCGAAACCCTCCGTAGACTTCGTCGGAGTTGGCGCCAAGGTGCGCCTTCCATGCAAGTTTACCGCTGCGCGCATCTATCGCAAGAACGTCGCCCTTCCAAGTCCCCGCATAAACGAGACTCCCGGCGATCGCAGGTGTCGATGTAATTCGGCTGTCTGCGCTGTACGACCACATTTTTCGAATCTGGATTGTACGGCGTGCATTTGCGACATATGCAGAATTGTTGAGGTCGTGGCGATAAACTGTCCAATCGCCTGCGGCGGGCGTTGTCGTATAGAGTGCAATGAGCACCGTTGCTAGCAATCCGACCCGGAGCTTCATGGTCGTAACCGTTCGAGTCGCGCGCTGGCTTGCAGCGAGTTTAAGCCGCTAAGTTCAAACACCTTAATGTGCGTTCGGGCACCGCGTAATAATCTGACTGTGCTTGGTGCGACGCCAAGCGCCTTCGCGAGGGCCTTGCGGCAAGCTATGTTTGCTCTGCCCTCTTTTGCCGGCTGCGGAACACGAACGGTGAGCGCACCATGATCGAACGAGACGGATGTCGTCTTCGCGTTCGGCTTCACTCTGACGGAAATCGTCGTCGACCCGGGGAATTGCATCTCCGTGTGGTTTACCGACCGGCGTCTTGAAATCATCGCGGTGATTCTTATTTCCGTCGCTGCGGTCGCTTCAGCCTGGTGCGCGTATCAGTCTGCCAGATGGGGCAGCTTGCAGTCAGCCTCGTACGTGCGGGCTAACGCCAGCCGCGTCGAATCGCTGCGGCAATCCGATGTGGCAAACAGGCAGCTCATGGTCGACGTCAATTTGTTTACGGCGTACGCAAACGCGGTTTCAACCAAGAACGAGGCGCTCGCGTCGTTCCTTTCACAGCGATTTCCAGATCGTTTCAAAAAAGCGATGCGAGCATGGACTGCGACAAACCCGCTCAAGAATCCAAAGGCGCCCAGTTCTCCGTTTGTCATGCGCGAGTATCACTTGGAGGCGTGGGATCTATCTGACAAGCTTGAAGGTCAGGCATCTCAATACTTCACTCAAGGTTTGAGTGCCACCGAAACGTCTGATCACTATGTCTTGCTGACCGTGCTGTTCGCTGGCGTGTCGTTTCTTGCGGGCGTTGGCTCGAAGTTTGATGTTCGTGGCGTGGTGATCTCTGCGCTAACGCTGGGCGCAGCTGTTTGGATCGTTGCCTTTATTGTTATGCTCAGCTATCCGATTCGTTAGAACGGCTTGGCGGTCATTAAATAGACGAGCAAGATCATCGCGATAATCATCACGTAAGCGCCAATGGGGCGCTCTGCGGCGATAGCCGCGTCCAAGTCGGGGGACGCTGCGTCGCCGTGGCTTGCCATCGCCGCTCGCAGCACTCGCACGTGGCGGCGAAAGGTTGTATTGATGCCGAGTATTCCTGCTAGAAACAAGATCACGTAGGTTGCAACCAGCCAGCCAGAGATAGCCGATATACGAAGCACGCCTGCTTCTGCAAAACCGAAAATAACTGCTAACAATAAGAGCGGGCCTGCCCAGCGCGCCGTTCGTAGCGCTATTGGAAATGTGTCGCGAATAGCTTCCAGGTTGCGGCTTTTCGCGGTCGCGACCAGCATGAAATCAAAAAAAATCACAAAGCCAAACGCCAACGTGGCACAAATAATATGGACCACAAGAAAACCCATGCTCATAGAACTGTTCCCCGCTAGAGGTTGCTGTCGCAAGCCATAACGTCACATGCCGGCGACGCGCGATAGTTCACGCAGATCCGCGGCTGTTTGGCCGATCCCTTCAGCGTAGCTCGTCTTCTTGACGGGTCCGATAGTTGCGGTTAATTTTGTGTCATCGAGGATGACAGGATTGCTTTGCAGGTAGTTCATTTCCACCAGCTCTTTCATGAGCGGATTGAAAATGCCAAGCACACGGAGCAACGACGGAGTTACGACGCGAAACTTTGGGCTTATCCCAAATTGTTCGAAGACCTGCGTTGCGAATTCACGTGTCGTTA
>JBPYDX010000257.1:0-6113 GCA_051986115.1 Candidatus Eremiobacteraceae bacterium | reverse complement strand
TCACGTTCAATAAGCTTGACGACGTCTTTCGCAGCGGTACCAAACACGATGAGAATGCTCCCAACCATCTGCACGTCGCCGACACCGACATCTGCGCAAGCCGGTGCGCGCACGAGTTTGGCAATCCGTGCCAATACTTTTGCCCGGCAAACGTCTATGAGATGGTGCCCGCGGCTGTTGGCGCCAGCACGATTTCCAAAGATGGTTTTGGTGATTCTGGCAAGCGTCTGCAGATCAACTTTGCAAACTGCGTGCATTGCAAAACCTGCGATATCATGGACCCGTATCAAATCATCGACTGGGTACCGCCCGAAGGCGGCGGCGGGCCCGTGTATACTGGTATGTAAGCGAAGGTTTTTAGCGGGCTAGGAACGTTTGCTGAAATAAGGCGTTGACCCAACCAAATTTCAGCCGGGTGTAATGACGCGGATCGTTAACATCAAACGATTCGTGTAACGCGCCGTCGCCAGAGTTTGACAACGCAAGTTCTTTAACCACGCGATCCCTTTCGCGATTCCCACCGGCTGTACGGTACTCAACGATCAAGCTCATTGGCCAGACATAGTTCGAAGGCGTATGTTCGCTGCCGATGCCAGATGCGTACCGGCCGCGATAATAGTATGGGTCGCCCGGGCCCAGTATGAAGGCCCGCGTGGCGGCATACAGTTTTCGGTTGTAAGGGTAACCGAGCAGCGGCATGGAGAGTAGACTGGGCACGTTCGCGTCGTCCATAAACTTAGCACGCCCTAATCCATCGATCTCATATGCATAAATCCGCCCGTGACGTGTCTGGAAGACAGAGCGAGTTTCAATAGCTTGATCGATGCGTTCGGCGGCAAAGGTTGCTTTGTGGGCGCTCGTCTGGTCATGATATTGGTCGGCGAACAGACGGGCCATGTCGCGTAGCGTTGTCGCCGCAAACATATTTTCCGGAATGTTGTAGTTAAAGGCTTGTGGATCGTCGCTCGGACGATAGGCGCTCCACACAAGTCCGATGTTATCTTTAATAGCGTGCTCGTTGCTATGATACCTCGAATGGCTGCTGTGTTGCTGTTCGACGAGCAACGTTCGCAAAATTGTGTGCAGCTCGCCGTAGAATTGACGGTCGTAGATCGACCTGTCTCCGGTCGCCTGCACGAAATCCTCAGCTAGCCTGACTGGATAGCACAGTGAATCAAGTTCGAATTTGCGCTCGGCGACGCCGTAGTCGCGGCGAAATGCATTCGCATATGGATCGATGGCGATCAGCCGTTCCTGGCGAGCAATAACACCCCGGATGAGCGGCTCATCGTGCAAGCGCGACATCGATTGCACGCTTGAATCGCGCAGCCACATCGCATCGATATCGCCGGTGCTAACGTACGTGGTACGATCGGGGGTTCGGAAAAATAGCGCTGCGTTGACGTCTACCGCATGGGGGTAAATGGCTGCGATGTCGGCAGTACTGCCGATCGATGCGACGCTTATGAGAACGATGCACGAGAGGATCAGAGACCGAAGGCCGGCGCGCAGCGTTTTCACAAACTAGTTATCGACTCACGTTGCGGTTTCTTCAAGAAAGCTCATGCCGGCCACAAATCCACGATAGGCGAGTCCTCCACGATCCCGACGTGGGCGATCGCCGCGCCAGGGTAGGCAAGCAGGCCATCTTCCAATCCTATCACCCATGAGTCGACCTCGACCCGAATGACGCCATCGCCGATAGGCCGGCCCCACATATCTCGCAAATCAGCGACAACGCCATTAGCCGGCACCCAATCCCCTGGCTGAACTCGATAATCTAAAATGCCCGCGACTGGTGGATACGGGCCGTCGTCCCGGCGCAATCGCTGCTTGGTTGGCGGCAGTGAGAGCGGGGGCATGGCCTCGCGCTCGCCGGGCAACATGTTGGCCCAACGCAACAAGTTGCGCAAGCCGATGACTGCTGCACGGACATTGCGCTCGTCGATAACCGTATGCGGACCAAGCTCTACAGTGAATGATGGTAAGCGCAGTTCTTGCAACGCAGCGCCTGTGGTGGAGCGGTGGAGTTCCTTGGCAATGTAGCCGCCAACTCGATACTCCATGACCGCCGGGAAGCCGAAGGCTGCCACCATTTCATCTAATTGATCGGAAAGTGCAAGCGCAGCCGCCCGCTCTGACTCTCGTTTGTAGAGAACTCGGTCTCGAATTGAAAATGGTACAGACAGGACTGATGCGGTGTGCAAGTCGACGTAATAGTTCGCTGATTCTCGAATCGCGTCAAGCAATTGCGCGCTGAGCCGCTCGTACACCGTCGGCTCGCGATGCTCGCCCGTGTCGCGGCGCATACCGGGGAAGGTCCGGTTTGGATCGCGATCATCGTAGTATGGGTGGCGTCGATTCGTACGTAAACCAGATGGGTTTAGCGTCGGCAGTGCGACAATCGTTCCCCGCAGCTGCGACACCAGTTGTTCGTTGAGCAAGCGGTGAATGACGGGAATGCCGCTGACTTCGTTACCGTGGATATTGGCGGTGAGCCAAAACACCGGTCCTTCTTGCTGACCGGATGCGATGATGACTGGTAGTGAGTCGGTGCCACCCGTTGGAAGCTGGGGACCTTCAAAAGAACCATAGCTCAGCTGGCCGGGAACCGCGCGACATGTTCCAACCTTGAGCGCTGTCCGGGGCAAACGCAACCTCCTCTTAGAGTGTTTTGGAGTTTACGGACCGATCCAGTGGACGATCGCTACCTGTTCGTCGTCGATCTCAACGCTCACCACGCCTGAGGGAAAGCGAATTCTCGTGGGCTCGCCTTCACGCAGTGTGACAGACAGCGTCGAGCGTTCGATGCGCTCGCCTTGTCGGGAGGTTTCTCGAATGAGCAACGTCTTGCCCTCAACCCCCATGTAGTCGTAGACCACACTTTCGACAAACGGGGTTGAGAGCCGCGATGTCGTGCTGTCGAGGCTGTCTGCCCGAACGTTTTCTCGTTCTTGTTGCAGCTTGACGTCGATGTGCACTTCGGCAAATAGCCGGTCTCCCAAAGTAGCCCGGTGTGCGCCGGTTTTTGGAAACGCAAGCGTGGGTTCCCATTTTGTCGATCCGCGCCCACCCGCGCCAACACTTTCTTGCTGGCTGACTTCAGTTGTCCAGCGCCTCGATCTCGGCACGTTCTTTTTTTCGCCCCTTCCTCGCGCGCAAATTCGATGTGCGTTCTATCCGGGCACGCAAAGGTTGTACCTATATCATCGGCATACATGTGCCGTAACGGAGACCATCTTTGCCGACGCTTCCTTCGTCCCTGCGCACTGAGCTCATCGGCCGGACGTTTAGCGCGCTCCGCCACCGCAACTACCGCCTGTATCTTAGCGGCCAAATCCTGTCGCTCATCGGCACGTGGATGCAAATCGTGGCGGTGGGCTGGCTTGTGCTGCGTATTACGAATTCGCCGCTACTCCTTGGCATCGTCACGGCAATGGAGACACTGCCGTCGCTCTTCTTCTCGCTTGTCGCCGGTGCGATCGCTGATCTGTTTGATAAGCGACGCATAGCCATCGTCACCCAGTCGCTCTCGGCCGTACAGGCGCTGGCGCTCGGAGTCCTGGTAGCGACCAATCATGCTACTTTCTGGAACATTTTTGCTCTGGCGCTTTTCGCCGGCATGATTAGCGCCTTCGACCTGCCGGTGCGCCAATCGCTCGTTTTCGATATCGTTGGTGTTGAGGATCTGCTCAACGCGGCCGCTCTCAATTCGGTCGTGTTCAACATAGCCCGCATCATTGGTCCCGCCATTGCGGCGCTTATCATTGAAAGCGCCGGCGAGGCTGCTAACTTCTTCGCCAACGCCGCCTCCTATGTGTTTGTGGTGGCAGCGCTGATCGCTATGCGGACGCAGCCCGTCGAGGCCAGGGACGACGCACACGCGGTCTTGGTCAAGCATGCGTTGGATGGGGTCGCCTACGTCGCTCGCCACCCACTGCTTTCGAAACTGTTTTTGGCACTGATCGTGTTCAGCATTTTCGGTTTTAATTACGTTTTGCTCATGCCGGTGGTCGTCAAACTAGAATTGCACAAAACGGCGGGCGCGCTTGGGTTGCTCTTAAGCTGTCTTGGCGCCGGCGCATTAGTTGGATCGCTTAGTTTGGCTGGGCGGCGACGCAGCCGTTTTGTCTCGCTCATATCAATGTCGTTCATTTTCCCAGCCTCGATCATTGCGTTTTCGATGGCAAAGAATCTCGCCGCAGCTTCCGTGCTGGTCGTCTTTTTGGGTTTTTCCATGGTGCAGTTTGTCGTGCGGTTCACAACATTTTTGCAAACAGAAGCGGGAGATGAGATGCGCGGACGCGTCCTTGGCCTTTACAACATGTTGCTTATGGGGTTGGCACCTTTAGGTGCGCTGCAAGCCGGAGCCTTAGCCGAGCGCTTTGGTGCGCCAGCAGCCCTGACGGTCGGTGGTTTTGTGTGTCTGACAGCATCGCTGTGGCTGTGGCTGACGCGTCCATCTGCCGTTGTACCGGCTGCTGAGCCGGCGACGCAAAGTCTAGCGGCTAAGTGATTGCCAAGCCGTTACCGCGCGAAATATCTAGACAGGCGCCGTGAGGTTTGCGGTCAGCAATTTTTCGATGCGGTCGAAACCTTCGCGCAACCGCTCCATCGACGTTGCATACGAAAGTCGAATGTGCTCGGGCGAACCAAAGGCGCCGCCCGGCACGATAGCGACGCGCGCAGACTCCAATGACGCCAGGCATAAATCGTCCGTCGTTGCAATCGGGCGTCCGCCAATCGTGTGTCCGAACAATTTGCTGACATTGGGAAACACGTAGAACGCGCCCGAAGGTACGACTTCGAGTTCAAATCCAGGAATTGAGCGTAAGCGCTCCACAGCGTATTGGCGGCGGCGGTCGTATTCGGCGCGCATCGTAGCCAGAAAACCTTGGTCGCCTCGCAATCCCGCGAGAGCAGCTTTTTGCGTAATCGATGACGGCCCCGAGGTCGAGTGGCTTTGCAACTCGGTCATCGCTTTTGCCAAATTTTTTGGCGAGGCAGTATAGCCCAAACGCCAGCCCGTCATGGCAAACGATTTCGAAAATCCATTCACGGTAATTGTGCGCTCGCGCATCTGCGGACCGAGCGTCGCCACGCTCACGATCTCTTTACCGTCATACACTAAGCGCTCGTAGATTTCATCGCTGACGATCGTGAGATTCTTGCGAACCGCAATCTCGGCTATCGCTCGCAACTTCTTTGGTTCGTAGACGACGCCGGTGGGATTACTCGGATTATTGAGCGCAATGACCTTGGTTCTTGAGGTGATCGCCGCTTCAATCATCTCGACTGTCAGCTCAAAACCCGTCGAAGCATCAGTCTTGATGATGACCGGTGTGCCGCCCGCGATCTTTACCATTTCCGGATAGCTCACCCAATAGGGAGCTTGAATCACAACCTCATCGCCCGGATCGAGCAGCACCATGAAGATGTTAAAGAGTGCATGTTTGGCGCCGTTTGAGACGACGATCTCGTCGGCGCTGTAGTCAAGGCCGTTTTCTCGACGGAGTTTTTCAGCGATGGCTTCGCGCAGCTCCGGCATGCCGGCGGCCGCAGTGTATTTCGTAAACCCGCTGTCAATGGCAGCCTGACCGCCTGCTTTGGCGGTGCTTGGAGTGTCGAAGTCTGGCTCTCCGGCGCTGAGGTTGACGATATCGACGCCCTCTGCGATCAGCTTTTTGGCGCGGCCGTCAATAGCCATCGTCGGCGATTGGGAAAGATTTCTCGCGCGGTTATTGAGCATGTGTTCAGGTTAAGGGGCCACAGAAGCGGAACCTTGTGGATAGAAAAGTGGAGTTAACGTTTATAGGCTCGGGAGCGGTTCGCCGAAACGGAAGACCGCGCTACGCAGCACATCGCCATTGAGTCGAATGATGCGAACTCCCGGCGGCCGCTCATCTTTGCCAAAACGCAATGCGTGCGGTTTGAACTGAAAAAAAGTGGACGGAGCGCTCAAATACTGCGCGCCGTCACGCTGCGTTTCAAAAACTTGGTGGATATGGCCGAACAAAACAGCGCGAACCTGTGACGACGTATCAATAATCGCGGTGAGGGCGTTGGCATCCGAGAGCGTCATCGTATCCAGCCACGCAGAACCGACGGGCATA
>JBPYDX010000256.1:0-4245 GCA_051986115.1 Candidatus Eremiobacteraceae bacterium | reverse complement strand
CAGTCATCGCAGGAGGTTAATGGTGAGGGACATTAAGGGAGCCAATGGTTTTATCGCCGCACGCGTTGATTCGTCCGGCAACATCACGCTTGGATCCGATCCTGGTCCCATTGTTGGGCGTGTTACGAACGCTGGTGAAGTCTTCGATGACGAAGCCGGCGCTCACCAAATCGGCCGCGTTGATGGCGATGGTCAAATCTTTAACATGGAGTATGAGCTCCTTGGGAAAGTCGATCCGTGGGGACGGGTTTACGAACCTAGTGGCTCGCTCGTCGGCCAGGTAGAAAAATCAGTTGATGCGGGTGCCCTTTTGTTGTTCATTGAGCCGACGCAGCCAATGCAAGCACCGGCTGCTTCGCCTGACCAAGAAGCTACGCTCATGAACGAGGCGCTTGAACTTAGCCAAGAACACAGCTTTCCTAAAATTCGCAAAGACTATAAACCGCTTACTGATCGCGATCTCTTTATGGAGCACTTGCGGCGCGATTCAGACAGCTGATACCACCGCCATTGCGGCCCGCATCGCTTGGGCTGCCAGTTCGTATCTGTCCTGAGGAATGACGTACGCGCCTGCCACGCCAGGGGTGCGTGCAAGCTCGATGAGCATGTCGCGAACAATGAGGATGCCCTCAGCTTGTTCGTCCTGAGCTTGGTGCATGCGTTCGCGAACTGAGTCCGGCACGTACATGCCTGGGACCTCGTTGTGCAAGAACTCGGCGTTGCGATAGCTACGCAGGAGCAAAACGCCTACTAGTACAGGAAACGAACGCTGCGAAGCCCAGCTTAAGAATGGCTCGATCGAGTGCGCGTCAAATACCGGTTGCGTCACCGCAAAGTCTGCGCCCGCTTGCCGTTTTTGTTCTACCTTGTCGAGTTCCGCAGCGAGCGTGCGTGTCGCCGGATTCACCGCGACGCCGATTCGAAAGTGCGTCGGCCTGCCGATTTCATTGCCTGCGAGGTCTTTGCCAGAATTGAGATCATGAACCATCTGCGTGAGGCCGAGCGAGGTGACATCAAAAACGGACGTAGCTTTGGGGAAGTCACCCACGTTACTCGGATCGCCAGTCAAGGCAAGAACCCCGGTGACGCCAAGCGCCGCAGCTCCTAGCAATTCGCTTTGCAAGGCGAGCAAGTTTCGATCGCGACACGTCAAGTGCAAAATAGTTGAAAGCTTTGTCTCGCGCATGATGAGATGCGCCAAAGCCGTGCTCGACATTCGCAACCGCGCAGTTGGATTATCTGAAATGTTGACAGCGTCAGCGCCGGCTGACTCGAGCAATTTTGCAGCGGCGACGGCGTCGGTTGCGTCCGCGCTGCGTGGCGGCGACACCTCGACGGTTATGACAAACTGCCGTCCAAGTTTTCTCTCGAATGCTGTGGGCGCAGCAGTCGCCTGTTGCGTCAAGGTTCCAGGGCCGTTTACAGAAGCTGGCGCGGCCGCTGGCGACTCCGTTGGTTGAGCCGAAGGTCGGCGTCTGGGTTGACCACTGACTGCTTTTGCGATAGCTGCGATGTGCTCGGGAGTTGTGCCGCAGCAGCCGCCGATGATTGTTGCCCCAAGCTCGCTAAAGCGGCGCGCAAACTGTGCAAAGTACGCAGGCGACGATTCATAAACCGTGCGATCTTCAAGACGGTGAGGATACCCGGCGTTGGGCATCACCGAAAGCGGCGCGTCAATCGAGGCCGCAACTGGAACGAGAGCATCGAAGACCACTTGCGGACCAACGGCGCAGTTGACGCCGACCGCGTGAGCACCACCGGCAAGCGCGCGCGCAAAGGCATCGGCGAGCGGATCGCCACCTGTGGTCTTTCCATCTTCGACGACGGACAGCGAGGCCAAAATAGGTAGATCCGCAGCAACTTGTTTGGCTGCGGCAATTGCTAACAATAATTCAGCGGTGGACCCAAATGTCTCGAGCAGCAAAAAATCTGGCCTGCCCTCAGCAAGCGCGGCGATGTGCTCGGCAAACACGTCGCGTGCCTCGTCCGCCGTGACAATGCCAAACGGCCACAGCAGTGCGCCAAGCGGGCCAACCGACGCAGCAACGAATGCCTCGTTTGCGGCAGCCCGTGCTAGGGAAACCCCAGTCCGATTGATCTCCGCCAAGCGGCTGCCAAGTTCATGCGATTGCAGCTTCAGGCGATTGGCCGCGAAGGTATTCGTTTCGAGTATCTGTGCGCCGGCAGCTAAGTAATCGGCGTGAACACCCCGCACCACGTCGGGCGCTTCGAGGTTGAGCAATTCGACACACGACGTAAATGCAGCGCCGCGGGCAAAGAGCAGGGTGCCAATCGCTCCGTCTGCGATGAGAACCTGCGACTTCCAAAATTGCTCGATGCTGCGACCTTGCATACCCACGCTTTTTCGCGTTGCGCGACGACTGAACCCCCACTAAATCACGCGTCAAGGCTAGGATGGATTTGCAATCAAACCGAAGCCTTGCACGATAAATGAGTTCGCGAATTTCCGGCCCGGCGATCTTCATATCCGCTGATATTGAAGGTTGCGCAACGCTGGTTCATTGGGATGAAGTGCGCCCGGGTGCCGGCCCATCATATGAGCGAGCGCGTCGATTGATGGCCGCAGAAGTCAACGCTGCGCTCGAAGGCGCTTTTTCTGCTGGGGCACGGGCGGCAGTCGTCAACGATTCACACTCAGCCATGCGCAATCTCGTGGTCGAAGGGTTGGACCCGCGCGCTCGCCTGATAACAGGACGCGCGAAACCCCAATACATGCTCCAAGGAATCGATTCGCAATCTGAGGCGATGGCGTTCTTTATCGCCTACCATGGGGCAATCGGCGATCGCGACGCAGTGATGGCTCACACGTACAGTCCGCGGGTCATCTTCGAGTGCCGCCTCGCCGGTCAGGTGGTCGGGGAGCTGACCATCAACGCAGCGCTAGCGGGCCATTACGGCGTTCCTGTTACTCTAGTCTCAGGCGACTCGACGACGATTGCCGAGGCAGTACGAAACATTCCTTGGGCCGTTTGCGTAGAAACTAAGAGAAGCCTCAGTTACTATGCAGCAGACTGCCTCTCGCCGGCAAAAGTGCAAGAGGCGTTGCACGAAGCCGGTGCTCAGGCAGTACGCCAAAAGGAAAAGGCGCAACTTTATAAGCTGGCGCCGCCCATCGTGCTCGAAATCGATACCCTCAACGCGTCGCAAGCAGGCGCCATCGACGGTTTGCCTGGATTTCAAAGGCTGGGTGCGCGAACGATCGCGTATACTGGCGATGACATGCTGTCTGTTTACCGAGCACTCGTAGCAATTATTCATTTGGGAGCGGCTGCGTAACTTGTCAGAGAGAACGCGGTCTTGGTTGGTGATCCTCATCGGCGTTGCAGTGGCAATCTGTGGCTATCTGTTGTTCATGAAGCCATTTCTCAAACAAGAGCCGGCGCTCGACAAAGTACTCTATGCGCGCAGCACGTGGTCTGTTGCCATGCAAGCGTATAAAACCGTAGGACCAGTTTCGCAGGAAACCTATCGCATTTCAAACGACAACGGCGCCGTGAAGATGTTTTTCTCTGCCAGCAATCGCGATGGGTCGGTTACCAAGCAGTTCAATGTGCCCCTATCTGGACCGTACGCGACGTTTCTTTTCGAACAACTTCGAGCCGACGGCATTTGGGATCTCGATGACAAACCAGTGCGCGCAAATTCAAAAGAACAGTATGTGGTCGCGGTGCAGCAGACACTGGGCGACGAAGGCGGCAGTCGCGCATTTGGTTTCTCCGATCCAAAATATTGGGCCACCACAAAGGCGCAGGAATTTTACTTGCGGCTGCCGGCAAAATCAATGAAACACTTTAATCTGACCAACGTCGCGTCGGCTGGACGACCGCTACGAGATCCGCGTTATCTGAAGATTGTCAACGAGATCCGCGGGTTCGGCCCGCAAAGCGTGCTCGAGGCAGAAGACCTCATTCGTTCGGAACTTGCGGCTGTGCCGAATCAGCAAAGCGCGCAGCGCGCGCTCAAAAAGAGGACGTTGAAAGCAGCGAGCACCAAGCCCGGTGCATAAATCCTGGCGTGCATGGCTGATCGGCATCGCGGGCCTGGCCATCATCTTAGCGGCACTGTGGTATCTATTGGAAAATCCAACCAATCAAATGTTTGGCCGTACCGTTACGCAGGTGCCCATTCATAAGAAAGTCGTCGCATTGACCTTTGACGACGGGCCAAACCCGCCATACACGACCGAGATCGTGAACTATTTGCATTCCCAACATGCTGTAGCCA
>JBPYDX010000255.1:0-9070 GCA_051986115.1 Candidatus Eremiobacteraceae bacterium | reverse complement strand
GAACGCGCAGGCGTGGATAATCAACTGCAACCCTTTGACTGCGGCAATACAGCGCAGGTCTTAGTAACGCGTGGCAAACTCGTCGAGAGTCAACATTATATATGTTTCGCGCTCGTTGACGCGTCGGGCACTGTACGGCAATCCCGTGGCGACATCAACCGCTTGGTCTACATGCGCTCGAGCGCAAAACCTCTGATCGCGACAGCGGTTGTAGCGAGCGGTGCAGCCGACCGGTTTGGGTTCTCCGATGAAGAGATCGCACTCGCTGCCGCGTCACATAACGGCGAGCCCAAACACGTCGCGACTGCGCAAAGCATGCTCAAGAAGGCCGGCCTCGATGAGAGCGCGCTCCAATGCGGCGCGCACGCCCCGGTTTACCAGCCAAGTGCCGACGCGCTCTGCCTGGCAGGCGAGCGGCCAAGAGCAATTCACAACAATTGTTCAGGCAAACATGCCGGCATCTTAGCTCTGACGATGCACCGCGGCGCCAATCCCAAAAATTATCTCGAGGTGGCGCATCCGGCGCAGGCCGAAATTCTCGAAGTGTGCGCGCGCCTGCTCGATATGCCCTTGGAACAAATCGGCATCGCAGTCGACGGTTGCGGCATTCCGGTGATCGCTGTGCCGTTGAGAAAGGCGGCCCACTTTTTTGCTAAGCTCGCCGACATAGAACGTTTCCCAAGTGATCTCGCACCTGCGCTCAAGCGTGTCACGAACGCTATGATAGCTCATCCCGATTATGTCGCAGGCGAGGATCGCTTCGATACCGATCTGATGCAAGCCACTACACCGCACGTGCTAGCCAAGGGCGGAGCCGAAGGCTATCATGCGAGCGCTTCACTCTCCGCCGGCGTTGGCATGACGGTCAAAGTAGCCGACGGAAACTATCGCGCTATTGCTCCCTTTGTAGTCGACCGGCTGAGATCGATCGGCATCTTGGCCGATACGCAACTATCCCAACTTGAACGCTGGCGCGTTCCGAAGATCAGAAACCACGCTGGAGCTGTTGTCGGAGAAATTCGCTCGCTTCCCTTGTAACCGCCTCAGTTGTTCGCGTAGACGAGCCGGCCTGCAATAAAGACGTGGGTAATCTCGTTTTTGAGATTCCAGATGACAAAGTCGGCACGCGACCCAGGTGCAAGCGTTCCGATTTCATCTTCGACGCCGAGTGCTCTCGCGGGCGCCCACGTTGCGCACAGGACCGCCTCAGCCATTGAAATGCCCGTCGCCGAAATGAGGTTGCGCAATGCCTGGTCGAGAGCGAGGCGACTGCCGGCAATAACGCCGTCTTTGGTGCGCACGACACCGCCATCTTCAACCAGTCCATCGTGCAGCGGCATCGCATCCGTCGTGAGCACAAGATTGACGCCTTTGAGTCGATAGAGCAAAGCCAAATGTTCGGCAGACACGTGCACTCCGTCCGCGATAACTTCGCAAAAAACCGCCGGGTCGAGCAGATAGGCAGTCAAGATAGATGATACGCGGTGATGCAGCGGCGGCATTGCGTTAAACGTATGCGTTAATATCTTGTAGCCCGACTCGATTGCCGAGTTTCCGATGGCATACGTTGCTGCAGTGTGCCCCGCGGCAAGCGTCACGCCGCGCCGGCACAATTCGGCTGCTGCTCTCGGCGCCTCTTCGATTTCAGGTGCCATGGTGACACGCAGGCTGCCGGCTTTCCAGCTATCCAGCAACGCTTCGATGCGCGCGGGCGTTGGTGTCAATAGAAATTCGCGCGGATGAAATCGCCGGTACTCGGGATTAAGAAATGGGCCTTCTAAGTGAACGCCCAATGGACGCGCGCCATCGACTGGTTCGCCGATGCGGCGGGAGATAGCCGACGCTGCGCGCAGCATCTGCTCCCAAGAGCCTGTCATAATGGAAGGCAAATACGAAGTGACACCGTGCATAGGCGCATCGGTCGCCATAGCCGTGAGCGCTTCGACTGGCTCCCGATTGAACCAGAATTTGCCCGTACCGTTGATGTGCAGGTCGATCAGCCCAGGGGTAACGACAACACCTGCCGCCATAGGCTGATCAACCCGCGCAGTGCGGTCCTCAATAGCTACGATCCGGTCGCCTTCAATGCGCAAACAGCCGGGTCGAGCCGTGCCGTCACCAATCGCTAGCAGCGCGGGGCCAAAGACCCGACTTGCCATGTGTTAGCTCCGAATCAGTGCCAGAACCTCATCGCGTTTTTGTTCCATGAGCGCTTCGTCGTCTGCCTCAACGTTGAGCCGTAAGAGCGGTTCGGTATTGGACGGCCGCACGTTGAACCACCAGTCGTCATATTGAATGGTAACGCCATCGAGATGATCTCGTTCGCGTGCATCGGCGTAGCGTTCCTCGAGTTTACGCAACTTTGCCTCGATGTCGGCGACGCGGCTATTGATTTCGCCCGAACGAAAGCGCCGGTCGAGCGGCCGCAAGAGCTCGCTTACGGGCTTGCCCTCTTGAGAAATCAGCTCGAGCACAACGAGCAGCGCAATGAGCCCTGAGTCAGCGTAGTAGTGGTCGCGAAAATAAAAGTGGCCCGAGTGCTCGCCGCCAAACACAGCGTTTCGCTCTCGCATGATGCTCTTGATGATCGAATGGCCGACACGAGTGCGCACCGGCTGCCCACCGGCTGCGGCGATCAACTCCGGCACGCTGCGCGAACAAATCAGGTTGTAGAGAATCGTCGAACCGGGATGCTTACGTAGGAGCATTTTTGCGACCAGGGCCGTCACCATATCGCCACCGACCAGCGTGCCGCGCTCGTCTGTAATAAACACTCGATCTGCGTCGCCGTCAAAGGCAGCTCCTAAGTCGGCGTGATTTTTTTTGACCGCTGCGCACACGTCAGCCATGTTCTCCGGTTCGATCGGACTTGCCGGATGATTGGGAAACGACCCATCGAGTTCAAAGTACAGGGGTATTACGTCGAGCGGCAACTTGCTGAACACCGCTGGTACGATAAGGCCACCCATGCCGTTTCCGGTATCGACGACAATCCGCAGCGGTTTGATGTTGGAAGGATCGATGAACGACAGGCAGTGTTCGACAAAATCAGGCAGCACGTCGTGTTGACGAATCTGGCCAGGCGTAGCAGCGGCCACGAATTCGTTGCGTGCAACCAGATCGCGAATAGCAAAAACACCAGTGTGGGCCGACAGAGCAATAGCATTTTCGCGGCACAGCTTGAAACCGTTGTAGTCCTTGGGATTGTGCGACGCGGTTATCATTGCACCGGCCGGATACCCAAAGTGGCCGACCGAGAAGTAGAGCTCGTCAGTCGAGGTGAGGCCGAGGTCAATCACGTCCGCGCCTTGCATGGTGGCGCCGCGAGCGAATGCCTCAAACAACGCTGGCGAACTCAAGCGCATGTCGCGTCCGACGGCCACACTCTTCACTTTGAGATAGTCAACAAACGCACGGCCGATGCGCTGCGCGGCCTCCTCGTCAAGCTCGGCTGGATAGACTCCGCGGACATCGTAGCTTTTGAAGATATCGGGATTGATGTTGGTTCGCATGTGCTAGTGCGTCGCGTGCAATGCAGCGTAATGATTGAGCCAAATGATGACTGCAATGACTGCCGCAAGCATAATGAGAAGGCGCCACAGTTGGGGAGGCTGCGGCGGTTGTTGCCACTTGCCAAAGGCCATGAAATTTGTTTCGGCCTCGGCGTAGCGACGGACCTTTAGCTACGCAACGATCACAGGTCGTGATACAGGTAGAACTCGTACGGATGCGGACGAATCTTCACTTCTTGCAGTTCCTTTGTCCGCTTGTACGAGATCCACGAGTCAATTAAGTCGCGCGTAAACACGCCATCGTCGAGCAAATACGCGTTGTCCTCTTCGAGCGCAGCGAGCGACTCCTCCAAGCTACCGGGCACTGACTTGATTTTCTTGGCCTCGCGCTCGGGCAACTCGTAGATGTTCTTGTCGATCGGCCCGAAGCCGGCTTTGGTTGGATCGATCTTGCGCTTGATGCCGTCGAGACCGGCCATCAGCATTGCAGAAAATGCCAGATACGGATTGGCGCTTGGATCGGGCGGACGAAACTCAATGCGCTTGGACTTGGAAAATTTTGCGCCCTTGAAGAAAACCGGAATGCGGATCGCAGCCGAACGATTGCCTTTAGAAAATGCGATGTTGACAGGCGCTTCAAAGTGCGGCACGAGGCGCTTGTACGAGTTGGTTGTTGGTGCACAGAACGCCATGAGTGAATCGATGTGCGAAAGCAGCCCGCCGATATAATACAGTGCAAGCTGCGACATCTCAGCGTACCCAGTGGGCGAGTAGAACAAGTTCTTGCCGGCTTTCCAAAGGCTTTGGTGCACGTGCATGCCTGAACCATTATCGCCAAGCAGCGGTTTAGGCATGAATGTCACTGTCTTGCCATGGCGGCGCGCAACATTGCGCGTGACGTATTTGTAAATCATGACGTTGTCGGCTTGCTGCAAGAGCGTGTCGTAACGAATGTCAATCTCGGTTTGGCCGGCGGTGCCGACTTCGTGATGATGCATTTCCACGTCGACGCCCCACTCGTGCAAATTGAGCACCATTTCGGAGCGAATGTCCATGTGTTTGTCGGACGGCGCTACGGGGAAATAACCTTCTTTAGCTCGCAGCGCGTATCCAAGGTTGGGGGTTTCGCTATCGCCGGAATTCCAGTGGGCCTCTTCTGAGTCGATTGCGTAGCCCGTCATGTACGGCGCGATGTCAAAGCTAATGTGGTCGAAAATATAAAATTCAACTTCAGGCCCGAAGTAGGCGGTATCAGCGATCCCAGTTTTCTTTAAATGTGCCTGAGCTTTGCGGGCAATGTTGCGGGGGTCGCGCGCGTAGTCGGCTTGTTCGCGCGGATCGAACACGTTACAAACAAACGATACTGTTGGAATGTTGCAAAAGGAATCAACGCGACCAGAAGCGGTATCTGGAAGCAGTACCATGTCGCTTTCTTGTATCTCTTGAAAGCCTCGAATGCTCGAACCGTCAAACCCAATGCCGCTCGTGAAGGTTTCTTCATTAACTTGGTTCGCGGGCAGCGACGTGTGCTGCCACATTCCTGGCATGTCGATAAACTTGAAATCGACGATTTTGGCTCCGTGTTTTTTGATAAAGTCCAGCGCAGGTTTCGCTGCCGAGGCCTTTGGCACGTGAACGCTCCCTTCCGCAATAAGCCCAAAGTGACAAATGCTTGCGCCACGCCGACGCAAAACAGCCCTTCGCACTGGCGACTTGGGTCTGCTTTAGCCTGCTGTTAAACCAAGAGCAGCGAAGTTTGGACAAATGGCGTTGTGGATAAGCCGAAACCCTTGCTTTAGTGTTGGCAGCCGCGGCAAAAGACGGTGCTCTCGCCACCGGCGCTGACCGTTGAGAGGCGGTGGCCACAGCGCGGGCAGGTCCCCTTTGCCTTGCCATGTACCTTCATGAAAGTCCGGTCTTGCTTATGCAGCTTGTGCTTGCCCGTTGCGTATTGACGCTGGATCGTTTCCACGGCACTTGAAAGCACGCGACGCATGGCATCGTACAGCTTACGACGCTCCGCATCAGATAGTGTCGATGCCCGCCGCAGCGGCCTCAGGCCCGCTTCAAAGAGAATTTCATCGGCGTATGCGTTGCCGATGCCCGCAACGAAAACTTGATTGCGCAAGACGTTTTTGAGTTCGCCCCTGTGCCTGCGCAAGCGCGCCGCAAAAGTTTCAAAATCGAGTTTGGGATCGAGCGCATCGGGCCCGAGCTCCGCAAAGGCTGGAATGTCGGCCTCCGGATTTGCAGTGAGGTAAACGCGCGCCATCATCGTGTTATCGAGAAAACGAATATCCTCGGCGCCTGAAAGCTGCAATGTAAAGCAGGTTGATGGTAACGAGGGTGCAGCGCGGCTGGCATAGGCAAAGCGACCGGAGAGCATCGGGTTGATGATGAGTTGTGGACCGTGATCTTCGAAGTCGAAGATTAGGAATTTCCCGCGCCGCTTGATCCCCGCGATTTTCCGACCGGTGACATCTCGGCTAAAGTCAGCAGGCGGATAACGAATGACAAATGCGCGTGCTGGATTGGTTGCGACGTGAAGGACGGTTTTGCCGGCTGCGTATTTAGTTAAGGTCTCGCGAAGAAGCTCAAGTTCGGGAAGTTCAGGCAAATTGTGAGATCGTCATTGACTAGGCGTCATCAAAACGGTAACCGGAACCGTTTGATTTTGTGTGACGTTCACCGTCGGGCTGTTGCCATCAAGACCAGGGCCGTGGGCATCGACCGTATGCGCGCCGATCTCCACTTGTGCAATCGAGACTTGGCCCGCGGAATTAGTGTACGCGCCCGCCGTTACCCCGCCAACAGAAACGAGCACCCCGGCGACCGGCTGATTGTTGCTCGCGAGCACGCACGTCACGTTGACTGTACCAAATTCTTGCACGCCAATACTGTTTGGATTGGGGCATCCTGCCATCATGAGGCTGCTGACGATAACTATCGCCAATCCAAGCGTTTTGGCAGTAGCTTGGCAGGCGGCAGCTGCTCTCATATTTTTCATGTTGCTGGGCACTTTTGTTCGCCCGAACGACCGGCCCCCCTGGTCAACCTCATTGCACCACTGACGCCGGCGCGCTATACTTTCTTATACCTATGAGCGCACGGACGCGGATCGTCGTCTTCGTGGCTGCCGTGATGGCAGTAACGTTCGCGGGGCCTGCAGCCCGGGCCGCCGATCAAATCACCCCGTCTCCTGCCGTCAGCGAGTCATCGGCCAGCACCTTGTTGGCCCAGGCCCAGGCAGAAGCGGCAGCCGGCCACAATTTGGCCGCCAAACAGATCTTGGAGTCCGCGGCGGCGATCTACCCAACCAACGTCGACATTCAAAAACTGTTGGGCGACGTCGAATATCGGCTCGAGAACTATGGCGCCGCCGCCGTTGCCTACAACAACGTGCTGCGCGCCAACCCGCAAGATAAGGACGTGCATAACCGTTTAGGCGGTGTCTACGCGGCCGAAGGCAACTACAACGCCGCGGTCGCCGAGTTTCGCTTAAGCCTCCCACTGTCCGAAGCTTTCGCTAACCTCGTGCAGACCTACCAAGACGAGGGTCGCTTGGGCGATCTGGAAGCGGAGTACTACCGCGACCTCGAGCATCAGGCGTACGAACCGGTCGCACACTATAACCTCGGCTACATTTTGTATTACGAAAAGAAATATGCGGCAGCTGAAGGCGAGTTTCTAGAAGCACTCATTCGCAACCCGCGTTACAGCGACGCGCGCAACGCGCTTGGCATGGTGTACGGCGACCAAGGCCGCTATCAAGATGCGATCAACCAATACAAGCAAGTCATTGCTCAGGATCCCAATTATCAATATGCTTGGATGAACTGGGGCGTCGAACTCATCAAGCAGCAAGACTATACCGGCGCAATTGAAAAAATCAGCCACGCGATCCAGATACGTCCAAGCTACCCTGTTGCGTACGACAACTTGGGAGTCGCCTACGACTATCTTGGCAATTTCACGCAAGCGGTCGAACTGTATGAAAAAGCTTTACAGCTCGACCCGCGCCAGCGCGAAGCGTATGAGAATTTAGGCAGCTTGTATTTCGACCACAATCTCATTAATCTAGCGGAGGCAGCCTTCATTAAAGGCCTAGCAGTAGCGCCGAACTATGCCGATTTGCATATCGACTTGGGCACCGTGTATCAACAGCAGCACAAGTACGATCTCGCCGCGCAGCAGTACAAGGCGGCGCTGAGCGAACAACCGGGCAACGATGCCGTCAAGACTCGGTTGGCAGAAGTCCAAGCCGGGCTGACGCAGTCAACGCAGCAAAAGCTATAACGCCGCGATCGCGTCGACCTCGATGAGCGCGCCGGCGGGAAGGTCGCTGGCGCCTGTTGTTGTGCGAGCTGGCCTGTGCTCGCCAACAAATCGTGCATAAATTTCATTGACTGTCGCAAAGTTCGCGAGCTCTCGCATGTAGATCGAGACCTTCACGACTCTTGTAAAGCCTGACCCCGCTGCCTCAAGCACTGCGGAGAGGTTTTTAAAAGCTTGTTCGGCTTGGGCTGCTAGACCGTCCGCGAGCTTACCACTGTTCGGGTCGATGCCAAGTTGGCCGGCACAGAAGATAAATCCATTGGCCTCGATTGCCTGGCTGTAGGCTGCGACGGGCTTAGGTGCACTAGGCGTCGAAATTACATTCATGCGCCACCCGTCCAACACCAAGGGTACGGGTACCTCCTGTGAGGTTACATCATGGCTGAGATACGCGTCTACACGAAACCCGGTTGCCCCTACTGCGCCGCCGCGATGGCTGACTTCCGCGAACGCAATGTCCCCTTTCGCCAAATCGACGTGCAACACGACCTGACTGCGCGTGCCGAGATGCAGAAGCTCTCGGGCGGGTTGCGGGTACCAACGATCGTCGATCCAGATGGAAAAGTAACCGTCGGCTTCGACGGCTTCTGAACGGTTCATTAGGCAGGCGTGTCCTGTCCCTCATACCGTCTCGGGGAACGGTTTGCCGATAACTAAGAGCGACACCCTTTATTGGTTGTCGCTCTTACTTTATGATCGAGCAACAAATTCGCACACCTGTTGACGAGGCGCGCTGGCTTGAAAGCGGCGTCCTCAAGGCGCGCCTTGTAACTCTAGGCGTCGCCGCCTTCGTGCTGGCAACGCTTCCCTGGCCGTACTCTCGCTGGTGGCAAGTTGTTATCATGGTTGTGTGGCTGGCCCAAGGAATCGTCGCCGCCACGTTCGTCCGCCGGGCCAAAACCGTTCAAGAGATCCGCATCGCCGGCCGCTTGTTGTTGGCCTTCGATACTGCCGTCCTGGCAGTTGCTGTTTTGCTCTACCTGCCGGTCTTGCCCGAGGTCTGGATTGCGCTGCTCGTGCCGGTTGTGTGGGGCGGCGTCCGCGAACGCAATGTCGGTGCCTGCGTCATCGCTGCGTTCACGAGCATTGTCCTCGTTGTCGCCTTTCTTTTCCATTTAGTAGCGCCGGCTGGCGAACCGCAACTAAGCCGGCTATTTTTCGATCTTAGTGTTGTCTGGCTGAGCGTGCTCGCCGTGCAGCACCTCGTACACGGCGTGACCCTG
>JBPYDX010000254.1:0-3494 GCA_051986115.1 Candidatus Eremiobacteraceae bacterium | reverse complement strand
AAGCGCGCGAGCCCAGTCAAGATTGGGCGTCCAATCGGCCATATCTATCCTAGGGCTGTTGAGTGTCCCGCCTTCGACGCTTCTTTGGCCGCCCAGATGTGGTATATGGTGTTGGTTGCGAATTCAGCTAGACAACTTTGACGTCGCGGTATCCAAGGACAAATCGCTTATCTTTGCAACTAGTCGAATCCGCCGATTCGGCCGCAACGAAAGACCAACGACGTGGTCGCGCCTCTGAACGCACTCGCTCACATCGGTCTGCGGCGACGTTTCGCCGGCACAATTTCGACCCCCGTGGTGGTGATGGGCACTCTGACGGTTGCCTCACTTTCTGCGCTGCTATTGCTGCCAGCGATCCCGCAGGATCAGAGCTATCACCAATTCGCCGACCAGCGCACTTTCCTTGGCATACCCAACTTCTGGAACGTCGTTTCGAACCTTCCCTTTATTGCGATCGGCGCGGCGGGGCTGCGACAGTTTCGTCGCAATCCAGCGACCTTGGTGCTCTTCCTAGGGATCTTTTTGACTGGCTTTGGTTCGTCCTACTATCACTGGAATCCAAACGACGGTACTTTGTTCTGGGATCGACTGCCAATGACGCTTTGCTTCATGGCAATCCTTGCCGTTGTGGTCGAGGAGCGTGTGAATGCACGAGCTGGAGCTGCTCTGCTGTGGCCGCTGATTGCGATTGGGGCGTTCAGCCTATTGCTATGGCGCTGGACTGACGATCTCCGCCTTTACGTCTGGGTACAATTTTTCCCTTGTTTAGCGTTGCCGTTGCTGTTCTTATTGTTTCCACCGAAATACACTGGCACATTTTACTGGGTCATTGCCGCGGCGCTTTACGCGCTAGCCAAGTTGCTTGAATTTCTTGATGGTGCGGTTTATTCGGCCGGTTCGATCGTAAGCGGGCATACGCTCAAGCATCTCGCTGCAGCTGCAGCTTGTTTCGCTGTCCTGAGATATTTCCAGACTCGTCAGTTAATTGATTCTCGCCCTAATCCCGAAGGTCGCCTCATCATCCAAAATCCGACCTAGCTCAACCACATCGCGCGTCTATGGAGTTTTCAATTCAGTGGGTGAACCATTGGGTGTAGAAAGCTTATTCAACATGTATTCCACTTCGGCACGCTGTTTCTTAATGTAGTCATAGTGCAGGCGTTCGATTCGGCGGTACGGCGTGCCGCGAACACTCGCGAGGCGGTCGCGCGACTCGTCGCGGCTCGAAAGGATAGCATCGTATTTTTCTCGAAAATAGCGCAGGTTTGCGCCCAGATCGACGAAGCGATTGTCGGACAGCAGCTCGATTGCATGTTCCGTCTTGCTCATTCTGAGCGGCGATTGAAGGGTAAAGAGTCGAAATGTCGTATCGTAGAGATCGTTTGGCTCATGGACCGGCAGTGTCTTCAGCAGTGCACCGTGTCGTGTCGGCAGCCAGCCGAATTCATACAACGCATCGCGTTGGGGTCCATCTTCCTGTATCTGCCGGTAGTCCGCGATATTACCCTCAGTACCCAGTTCGGCCAGATTCACGAACTCATTTGCAGGCACTGCGAGGTTGAAAAGCTGAAGAACCTTTACAGCCCGCACAGACAGTGGCGACCATACGTTCGCGGCGGCCAAGGCGTTCCGCAAGGTGTGGACGCAGTTGTCCGACCAGACGCTCCAATTGTAGTCGGCGTCTCCTTCGGCGTACTCCCGGTTCTTGTCGTTAAGGAACGCAATCACTTCATTTAGCATTTTTTCCGTTACAGGAATCCGCGCGCAAAATACCGACCGCGCGAACTGAAGGGCAAGGTCGGTGCCAATCCCCTCGGTTGCAATGAAATTCTCAACACTCGCTACGGCGCTCGCCCTTGGGGAGTCGTGAAAGTCAACGCCCTTGTAGACGCCCTTGTCGATTACATCACGTACTGTGGCGTCGAAATGCGCTTGTGTCAGGCGCTCGCCCGTCGCGAGATTGCCCCGATAGAAAAGGTTGTAGCCTGGAACAGCGACCCAGTTGACATTGCGAAACCAGCGCCCCACGCTCACGCCGGCACCGTGCTCGGAATCGTTGAGTTCGGTAGCGGCCACGCGGCACCGCCGCAGCTGCGGGAATGGTGCCCGCTCGTCCTTGCAGGCGCCTTTGATGTACATGACGGCATGCCCCGCGATCCCGCCTTCACCCTTCAACTTGGAACGGAACTGACTCGTGGCACAGAGTTCGACGTAGTAGGGAAAGAGCTCATCGTAAGATGTGGGCGGGCGGCGTTCGATGATGATGTGGTCGGGCTTCAGCATAAACCGCGAAATCACACCGTCTTCACCGCAATTGCTAAGTAGGCTTGTGAGCGCAACAAATACCAAAAACTTGCGATTGCGGGTCTGTGGTTTGCAGCGTGCCATTGCAGTGAATTCTCATGGGAACCGGGACTCAGCTTAGTGGTCGTTCGTGCCATGGGGAAGGGGTAAAGGTGCGTGCTAAAGCCCCTCGCCCGAAGATCACGCGTTGGCGTTCGGCTGGAGTGCATTGCCATGCCCAAGACGATTTGACGCTTCGTCGCCCCAGATGCCTCGGGTCGCTAACAACCTTGGCGTACCGGTCGCACATCGGTTATCTGGCTCCCCTATGCCGAAGCGCGGCACAAGAAGACTGCATTACCCGAGACGGCCCTTGACCAATATGAACGGCGCGCGGTCAAGTTCGCTAGGGCTCACTCTACCCGCTCTCAAATCAGGGCACTTGCGCCGACAGCACAGAGCTTGCGGGCACGCGATACTCGTGCCATCGGGGTTCTCGCACGCAATCGCTGCCGTAACGCCGAAGTCCCTCCATCATCGCATTGACGCCAAGAAGCGCGGATAGGTAGGGACTGGCCTAAAGCGGCTATCGGTAGTGGAAGCCAGGAGTATAAATAATTGTGCCGTATAAAACGTTTGAACTTGGAAGACAGAACATCGGTGTCTGCGATTTATACTTCACGTTTGCGGTGAGAACGCTATAGGTAGGAAGATCGCGGGCAGAGCAAACATCTCCCACCATATATGCACCTGCAAACTCGGTGTACGGCCCCACCTGTCGTATCCTATACCAACTAAAGTACATGGTAACTGTGCGGGGCCGCGCGTGCTTGCCCGTCTTTGAAGCATGCGCGGGCGCGTTTAAGCACAACGCGACTCCCAAAATTCGCACGATTGGCCAAAGTTTCATCCCCAGCCTCCTTGCGGTTCCAGAGGGAGCTTATACCGTTGCAGGTTCACTTGAATGGAAATCGCCGCAGCGCTCGAGCGTGTGCTTGGACCATTGATTTACTCGTTTAGTTGGCTCACGCGCCCGCGGCGCCGGACAGGACCAGCGTGGCCGCATGTACACACGGCGCCCCAGGACGCGTACCGACCCCAGCGTGTGACGTTTAGGTGAAGCTCAGCCGGCGCCGTAAGATGCCACACCGACAACGCGCCTACTGAGGCGAGCCAAGATGATTGCGTTAAAGGTGGCATCTAAAAGAAGA
>JBPYDX010000253.1:0-8303 GCA_051986115.1 Candidatus Eremiobacteraceae bacterium | reverse complement strand
CAACGCTCGGCTGGGCGCTAAAGGTGGCGGCATTCTTCAGATTCATGGAGCCGCCGTACAACATCCGCGCATCTGCGAGACCACCGGCCATTTGGCGAATCGTTCCAATGGTTGCGTTCGCTCCTACCGGATCATCTGCCATGCCTGTGCCGATGCACCACACGGGTTCGTAGGCAACGACGATTGACGATCGCTGCTCGTCGGTGAGGTGTCCAAGACCAGTGCGAACTTGCTCACCGATTCGCTGCAACGTTTTGCCTTGTTGCTTTTCTTCGAGTGTCTCGCCGACGCAGACGATCGGCGTGATGCCGCAAGCGAGCAGGGCTGATGTTTTGCGCGCTACATCCTCGTCTGTTTCGTGAAAATACTGGCGGCGCTCCGAATGGCCGACGATACAATAAGAGCAGCCGATCTCCGCCAGCATCTTCGCGCTGATTTCTCCAGTATACGCGCCTTCTGGTTCCCAAAAGCAGTCCTGCGCCCCGTACTTCACGCTCGATGGTGCAAGATCGATGCGCAACGTTTCAAGATCGATGAAGGGAGCGCACAAGACGATATCGCAGCGCGGCGTCAACGCTTCGGCCGCCGCCCAAAACAGCGCGATGTAGTCGCTTGCCTGCACGGGAGCTTTGTACATCTTCCAGTTGGCGGCGAAGAGCGGTTTTTGCCTCACGCAGTTGCCTTGTTTTGCAAGGCCGCGATGCCAGGAAGCTCCTTCCCTTCAATGTACTCCAGGCTTGCACCGCCGCCGGTCGAGATGTACGTCATTTTGTCCGCAAAACCGAATTTGTGCGCAGCAGCTGCCGAGTCACCGCCGCCTACCACGCTGAGCGCACCTGAATCAGCAATCGCTTGTCCGACACTTTGCGTGCCTGCCGAAAAGGCATCGTTTTCAAACACGCCCATCGGCCCGTTCCACAGCACCGTTTTGGCGGTCAAGATCACCAGTCGAAAATCAACCGCTGTATCGGGGCCGATATCAAGGATCATGTCGTTGGGGCCGACCTGGCTGATTGCAACATCGCGCGTTTGTTCGTCGGTTGCTTGAGGGGAGTCGGCAACCACCGCATCCGTCGGCAGATGAACGTTCGCATGCGCGCCTTCAACTTTGCGCATAATGGCCTTTGCAGGTTCAAGGTCGCTATCGCGCAGCGACTTGCCGACATCAAAACCTTCAGCGGCGAGCAGCGTGTTCGCCATGCCCCCTCCAACCACGATCGCGTTGCAAAGGCTAAGCAGCCGTTCGATGACGCCAATCTTATCCGAAACCTTCGCGCCACCCAACACGGCGATGAACGGTCGCTGCGGATGCTGTAAGATGCGGTCGAGCATTTCAATCTCGCGTGCCAACAGCGGACCCATATACGATGGCAGATAGCGCGTAATGCCAACCGTCGATGCGTGCGCTCGATGAGCTGTGCCAAACGCATCGTCCACATAGATGTCTCCGAGTGCGGCTAAGGCTCTTGCGAACTCCGGATCGTTGGCTTCTTCGCCCGGGTGAAAGCGCAGGTTCTCAAGCAAGAGCACGTCGCCATTGCTCATCGCCGCAATCGCGCTTTGCGCCGCATCGCCGATACAATCAGGTGCGGTTTTAACTTGCTGGCCGACCTCCTCGCTCAGGAGCGGCGCAAGTGGGGCAAGCCGCAAGCTCTCGACCACTTTGCCCTTGGGTCTGCCCAAGTGCGAAAGCACGATCACGCGTGCGCCGCGAGCGCTGAGATTTGCAAGCGTCGGCGCTGCCGCTTTGATACGCGTCGCGTCGCTAACCTGGCCGTTCTCAAGTGGAACGTTGAGATCTTCGCGCACGAGCACGCGCGCGCCTAACACGTTGACAGAATCGAGCGGCAGTGGGCTCACCGTCACTCCTTACCGAGCACGAAAGCGGCGAGATCCGCCAAGCGGTTCGAGTAGCCCCACTCATTGTCATACCATGCAATCACCTTTACCAGGTTATTGCCGATGACCATCGTGCTGAGCGAATCGACGATCGACGAGCGCGGATCACCTTTATAGTCGGTGGAGACAAGCGGCTCATCACTGACGCCCAAGATCCCCTTCATCCTCCCGCGTTCATATTTGCGGAAAAGATCGTTCAGAGCATCTTTGGTTGTCGGCTTCGCAGTTTCAGCGACGAGATCGATGATTGAGACTGTGGGCGTTGGAACTCGCAGTGAGAAACCGTCCAGAATTCCTTTGACCTCTGGCACGACGAGGTGAAGTGCTTTGGCGGCGCCGGTGGTCGTTGGAATGATATTGATCGCAGCTGCCCTAGCGCGCCGTAGATCTTCGTGCGGAAAATCGAGGATGCGCTGGTCGTTTGTGTACGAGTGAACGGTTGTCATTGCACCTTTGACAACACCAAGCTCGTCGACCAGCACTTTGACGACGGGTGCAAGACAGTTGGTCGTGCATGACGCGTTGGAAAGTATGCGGTGCTTGGCTGGATCGTAGGTCTCTTCATTAACGCCAAGGACAATCGTAACATCTTCATTTTTGGCAGGCGCCGAAATGATGACGCGCTTTGCGCCGGCATCGAGGTGCGCTTTCGCTTTGGTGGCGTCAGTAAAAAAGCCGGTTGATTCGAGTACGACATCGACGCCGAGGTCTTTCCAGGGAAGCTTGCCCGGATCGCGCTCTGCAAGCACTTTAATGGAGCGTCCATCGATCGTGAGCGCACCCTCGGCGTGCTCGACGCGACCTGGGTAATTGCCATAGTTTGAGTCGTGAGCAAAAAGATGCGCAGCCGTCTTTGTGTCGACGAGGTCGTTGACGGCGATGACCTCGAGGTTCTTGTGACGTTCGAGCAAGGCGCGCAGCACTTGGCGCCCGATGCGCCCGAAACCATTAATGGCTATACGGGTTGCCATGAAAGCCTCCGATGATCGTCGCGAAACGGATACTGCCGCGTTTTTTTGGCTTGGGCGGGCTTAGTCCGCTGGCCAAAGAGGTGTTACCTCTGGGTGAGGCGCTCCAAAAGTCGCAGGCGACTCGCCATTGCGGCTTTCGTGATTGGCGGCCGCGCCGACAAAGCTAGCTCGCGGAGCGTTCTCGCAGGATGCGCGATACGCAATTGAGCTGCTTCACGCAACGCGTGCGACATGTTTGGCCAACCAATTTTTTTGACCGCGCGCAACGCCGCGTCGCGCTGACGTGCAGCCGACGCTGCAGCGCGAGCGGCGTTCGCCGCTTCGCCATTGACCGCGCGCCGTATTGAATTCTTGGTCACCTTCAGTGCTCGCTGACCTTCGAGGCGAAAAACGGCGTGACTTGCACCCATGTGCGCGAGCAGTTGTGAGATCGCATCCGCCGATTTGATATAAACTACGAGGCGGCCGCGCCGCCGAGTCACACCCGCATCGCTGCCAAAACTTGCGATCGTGTCGCATAAGAGACGCAGTGCCTTTTCGTTGCGACAGGAAAACTCTAAATGGTAGCCACGTGCGGGGTCATTCACCGAACCACCTGTTAAGAAGGCAGCACGCAACCACGCCTGACGACAGCATCTGCGCCTGGGCAGACCTCCTTCACGAGGCGCTTTGCCGAGCGGCACGGTGATAACAAACATGGCGCCGCGACGGCGTGCCGGCAAACGGGTTAGATGCGACTGGATGCCGCTCATATGCGAAGCGTTTACCACTGCGCGAGCGACGGAGCCACGCTCGCTTGCAACACGAATGGTCCGCTGCTGGCCGCTGCGCGACGTCTCGCCAAAGACTGCGAGCGCACGTATGAACGACGCGGGGCAACATGCACGCTCGAAGTGGACGCCGGCAATCTCGTCTTTGGTATCTCGGGAAAACACAGTGAGCCTTTATGCGCGAGCGATTTCGACGCTGCGCCGTGCGTTGAGATACAACGTCTCCAACCGTTGCGCTACCGCATCAATCGAATAAGGAGCAGCCGCAGCGCGCGCCGCATCCGCAAAGTGTTCGGGCCGAGCTTGCAGATCGTGCAAGAACGCCACGAGTGCCTGCGCTAATGCCGCCGGATCTTGCGCCGTTAGTCTCCCTGCATCCCCGACAACGATCTCACGCGTTACCGGGCAATCAACTGCTACCACTGGCAGGCCATGTGCAAGCGCCTCGACGAGAACGAGCCCTTGCGTTTCCGTGAGCGACGTAAAGATAAATGCATCGGCACCGCGATAGTATGCGCCCAAGTGCGCTGGCCCAATTAACCCGGTGAAGGTGACGCGCTCGCTGCACCCAAGCGCCGCACAGAGCGCTTCAAGCTCGCCGCGATGCGGTCCGTCTCCGACCATGATCAAGTGAGCAGTGGGATGCGTTTGCAACAGCTGGTTAAATGACTCGAGAAGTAATTCGAGATTTTTCTCCTTGCCCAGTCTCCCCACGGACAGTAATACTGGTCCAAGTTTTGCGCGGCCGATCGATTCGGGTTCGCCCTCGCCTGGACCGAAGCTCTCGAGATCGACGCCGCCAGGGATGATTTCAAATGGGGTGGTGACATCATAGGAGCGTAGCAGATCGGCAATCGGCTGAGATGGCGCGATGACGTAATCACTGCGATTGGAAAATTCGCGTGTGAGCCACTCTGTCTGCGGCTTGGTCACGCGCTGATGCACGGGCAAGTAATGGAGGTACTCTTCAAATCTCGTATGATAGGTAAAGAAGAGCGGGGTTCTACGCATGCGCGCAAGATACGCGCCCAAGCAGCCAATAAAGAAAAACGAGTGCGCGTGAATAACGTCAAACGGCATCTTGGGCAAACTCGAGAGAACCTTAGCCGGCAGCGGAAACGCCATGCGGAAACTTGGATAAAAGGGAAATGAGGCCGATCGCAAGTGGAAGATGTCCGGATGATCCTCGTCGCCTTGCGGGTGAGCCGGTGCAACGACAATCACGCGATGCCCACGCCGGCGAAGCGCCCGCGCAGTTGAAACAATCGACGTGACGACTCCGTTGGTCTCCGGCGTATAGGTATCGGTGAACATACCGATGACCAAGCGTGGGTGCGGCGCCGTGGTGTGATCTGTCATTGCTTAGTGGGAGCGCTCGTCAGCTAAAATGGTATACAAAGCCTGCGGCGACAACTTCGGCATCACACGGTCCGGCACCGCTTCGACTCGGACACGAACCGTCCGGCTCGCATAATGAATAAGCAATTCCTCACCTGCTTTAACGACATGCGACGCCTTTACAGGCCGGCCGCCACTTTCGATTCGGCCCGCATCGAGTGCTTCTTTTGCTTCGCTGCGCCGCTTTGCAAGACGGGAAACCTTAAGAAACTTGTCCAGTCTCATGCTCTTTGGCACGTTCCCACAGCGCGTCCAGATCGTCAAGGCTTCGGTTGGCAAGCGCGGTAGCACCGCCACCCGCAATGCGTTCCATGGTTGCAAAGCGGCGTCGGAACTTTGCATTGGCTTGGCGCAACGCCGCTTCCGAATCGATGCCAAGGCGTCGGGAAAGGTTGACGATCGTAAAGAGCAAGTCGCCGATCTCGTCAACCATATTCGCGCGCTCTTGGCGCGCCATGGCTTGACGAAGTTCCAAGAACTCTTCCTCAAGTTTGGCAACGACCGCCTCCGCTTGTGGCCAATCAAAACCAACCGTGCCGGCTTTTTCTTGCATTCGTTGTGCATGCAACAGCGAGGGCAGCGACTTGGGAATACCATCGAGCAGCGACTCGCGATGACGGATTGACGCCTCTTGCGTCTTAATGAGCTCCCATGACTTCATTTGCTCTTGCGACGTTGAGATGCTGGTGTCGCCGAAAACATGGGGATGGCGTCGAATCATCTTGTTTGCGAGTGCGTCGATCACGTCGGCGACCGCGAACTGACCACGCTCGGTGGCAATCTGCGCGTGGAAAATGATTTGCAGCAGCAAATCGCCGAGCTCTTCGCACAGTTTTTGGGCGTCGCGTTCGTCAACGGCCTCGACAACTTCATAGGTCTCTTCGACTAAATAGGGCAACAGCGACTCGTGTGTTTGCTCGCGGTCCCACGGACAGCACACACGCAGCCGTGCCATGATTTCAACAAGTTCGTCCCAGCTATGATGAACGGCGACCGGCGGAAGCGGAAGCAGCGGCGACATGGCAGCGGCCGCAAGAGCTGAGCGGGGAACGCCCGGAACGATGAAGACAGAGACCTTGCGCTGCGAGAGCGCGTGCAAGAAGTTTGGGAGTCCGGGAAAATCGAGTAGGGGATGACCTGGCACGCCCAGCGCCGCGTCGCGCTCGGCGAAAAATTTTGCCGCATGGTCGACCGCACTTTGCACGCCGCGCAACAGCGCGCCGCCGTCAAACGGCGTAGCTTCCATCGTTACACCGGCGCCGCGCAGGTAGTCGAGCGTAGCAGGGGCAGCGTTGAGCGTGAAGACGGCGGGCGAGGAGCGAAAGCGTTCGAGCGCGCCGATCGTCAAAAGCGATGCATCGCTCGGCCCCAGGCCAACGATAGAGAGTTCGGGCATCGCGGAAAAGATTTGGCGCGGGTCGAGCCCGCGCCTTGTGTCCTATTTGCTTGTGCTTGGCGCCGGTGTCCCCGGCATGCCCGCCGGTGGCGGGAAGAGTGGATTGAAGCGATCGTCATAGACGACGATGTTTGCCTGCGTGCGTAACTGCTCGATAAACGGTCCGCTTTGTGCGGCTTCTTGTTGTTGCAGCAGCATGTCGCGAACTTTGGGTGTAGCCTCTTCCAGCGACATTGTGTGCGCCGGCCGCTTCCCTTCAACTTGAATGATGTGCCAACCAAACGGTGTTTGCACGGGCGGGCTGGTCTCGCCGACATTCAGTGAGAAAGCCACTTTGGAGAACGGTGCAACCATCTGCGTTTCGCTGAACCATCCCAGTTCGCCGCCGGACGATTTGCTGCCAGGATCGATCGATTTTTGTTGTGCAAGCGTCGCAAAGTTTGCGCCGCCGCGCAGTTGCGCTTCGATCGCATCGGCTTCGGGCCTGGTCTTCACGAGAATGTGACGCGCTTTCACCTGTGCCGGCGTTGCGTACATCTGCTTGTTCTTATTGTAAAAATCTGCAACTTGGGCGTCGGTCACGGTGACTTGCTTGTCGACGGCTTTTTTAACGATCAGCTGCACGCGTTCGATATTCTCGGCGTCTTCCATGGTCAGGCCTTGGTTCTTGAGAATGGTATCAAACTGACCCGGTGGGAAACGCTGCTCGAGCTGGCTGAGCGCGGCTTTAATCTCATCGTCGGTGACTGTAATTCCGTGCGCTTTGCCGAACTGCAACACGAGTTGCGTGTCCACCATTTGCTGCAGCGTGGGCTTGCCCTGTTGGCCCTCAAGGCGAGTGTCGAGTTGGCCCTTGGTGATCTTTTCGCCATTGACCGAAACGATCGTCTTGTCTTCGCTTGCGCAGCCGGCCAACACCGGCACTGCCATGCAGCCCACCGCGACCGCAATCGCCGCTAACCTGTTACGTAACATTTGCACTCCTTTTACCTTGCGAACTGTGGTGTCCGATTTATAGGGCTGACATGATTTCACGGACGGTTGTCAGTCGGCCGGCCCCATTGCGATCGGAGAGACCGACGACGATCGCGCCATGCGTGAACCGAAAATTTCCCCCGGTGATTGCTGTTAGATTCGGAACAGCGTGTTCGGACAGTGAAAATTTGGGCCCCATTTCGAGGGTCAGCCGCCGCGCTTCGAGTGCAACTTTTTGTACTCCTTTAGCGCTTGCGAGAATGCGCAAACGGGTCAAATCGAGCAGCGCGTTCGCTTCCGCTGGCAAGGGTCCAAAGCGGTCGCGCATTTCTTCTTCAAGTGTATCAACCTCCAGAAGCGACTGCGCTGCAGCCAATCGTTGATAGAATGAAATTTTCTGACTCGTGCCCTTGATGTACTCGCTAGGAATAAATGCACTCACACGCAGGTCCAACACTGGTGGCGGTTCGGCCACCGTTGCCGGCTGGCCGCGCCGCGCTGCAACCGCTTCGCGCAAGATCTCACAGTACGCTTCAAAACCGACTGCCGCGATGAAGCCATGCTGCTGTTGCCCAAGCAAGTTTCCAGCTCCGCGAATTTCCAAATCGCGCATTGCCAGTTGCAACCCTGAACCCAGATGAGAAAACTCGCGGATTGCTTCGAGCCTGCTTTGAGCGACATCGCTGAGCGAGCGGTGAGGTTGATACAAGAAGTAAGCATAAGCTTGATGGGCACTGCGACCGACCCGCCCGCGGAGCTGGTAGAGCTGCGCCAGGCCGAAGAGGTCCGCGCGGTCGATGATCATGGTGTTGGCGCGCGGGATGTCGAGGCCACTCTCGATGATCGCCGTCGAGACCAGCACGTCGTAGCGGCCATCGACGAAGTCGAGCATCG
>JBPYDX010000252.1:0-11536 GCA_051986115.1 Candidatus Eremiobacteraceae bacterium | reverse complement strand
GCCCGCGCGGTCAATATTTTGAGCTAGGCCCTCGCGCTAATAACCCGTTTCAGTTTCCATGCACGGCACCATAATGGCATCGGTCATGCCGTGAATGAGTCGCTTGTCCGCGGGCACGATGGTGGCAAGGACGCCAGAGAGAACTGCTTCGTCGCCTACCACATAATAGTATGGGCACAACCGAACCCGACCATCGAGTACGCGGATAGTGTTGCTTGGAACATCAAGATACTCGCTGCGAACTCGGCGTGCTTTGTAGTAGCGCTGCAAGATCTGCGGTGTCTTGTCAAAGGTCGCTAGCCCGCCGTCAATAATCGCCAGCCATTCATCTCGCGTCAGATCATTGGCGACATACACGCCGCGGCTGCCCCACGCGCGCTCTGAGAAGCCTGAAGGCTTGACGACATATTGACGCTCGGATTTGCTGAGTGAATAAAGCTCGCTCCAGCTGCGAACTTGGCGCCCGTCCACTTGCAATGCGTTGATGACTGCCTGCGGAGGCATCGGCCGAGGATCTAATATCCAAGTCTCAGGCATGAGATCGAGCAGTCGCTTAAAGGTCTCGGCCCCTAACTCGTTACGCCACAGCGTATGCAAGTTAACGTTATGCAGGAGCGCGAAGATGAGCTTTTCTTCAAGGAATGCTTTCGGCGGCGGCGTCATGACGACGCGTTTGTGACGGGCCGCATACAGCATGAGCTCTTGCTTGGGGATGTTGAGCAAGTCAAACAGCTCGAAGTTGCGATAGAGCACATCGACAGTCCGACGGCCATCGGGCGTGTCGACGACGAGTGCTTCCTCCGTAAAGACAACCTCCTCTGGGTGCACAGTGACCGCCTGGGCAAGACCACTCGAGCGCAGCGAGTCCGCAAGCCAAATCATCTCGCCGCGATAGTCATCTGATTCGGAAGAAACTACTATCGCGACGACTGGTTCTGCTTTACCGGATTGCGACTGCACCATTCGCCCAAATCCACGCACGATGCCATCGAACTCGCCGACCTGATCGAAACCAAGTTCGCAGTAGGTTGCACCCATCGCGCCCACAAAGCCCATGCCGCCTGGAATCGAATCAAGTTCGGAAGCAATCATCCCCTCATCAGTGAGGATGATGTCTGGCCGTATCACCCCTGGGACGTCAGCTTTAAAACGATTTTGCCGTTGCAGCCGAACGATGTGTTCTGGCTTGCCCTGGTCGAGATACTCGTGAATGAAGTCGGGCGCAGTGCCGCGCACGCTCATAAAATAGACGCGGTTCACCGCACGGTAGAGGTTAAGGATATCGCGCCCCAGCGTGGTGAGCGTTGCGACCGTTTTTGGTGAAAGTGCAAAGGGTTGCGGTGAGAGCCGCCAGGCAACGGCGTGCGGGTCTGTGGCTTCGGCGCCGGCGACACCGCGAAAAAGATTCGGCGCCAGATGTTCTTTGACGTAGTGTGCTCGATCGAGAGGAGTGTCTTGAGGGCGAAGTTTGACGCTACAGGCCACTTGGTCAACAACCTCCGTCGAACACGATGTTCGAGCGTCGACAGGCCGGCGGAATTTTCGGCATACTCAAAAGCCGAAATAGGTGGTGTGCCATAGCGGCGAACTTCGCTGGCACACACGCGGAGCCTTGCCAGCGGTCTTGTGTGGCGGAACGTACCACAGCCACATTTTGCCAGGCGGCCGAATGACAGGACGCGAATCGCAGTCTGATTATGTCTTTTCCGGCTAGCGTTATCCAAGCCAGGTCGCTGTCGAAGCGATATGGCCCGATTGAAGCGGTGCGCAGCATCAACTTTTCGATTGATGCGGGCGAGTGCTTTGGATTTTTGGGCGTTAACGGTGCCGGCAAGACGACGACCATGAAGATGATCTACTGTCGAATCCACCGCACGGCCGGCGAACTGAGCGTACTTGGCCTGGACACGGAAAAAGAGGCGATGCGCATCAAACAACGTTTGGGTGTGGTGGCGCAAGAAAATGCTCTGGATCCTGAGCTGACGGTAATGGAAAACTTGCTCCTCTACGGAGCTTTCTTCGGCGTCACAGGAAAGGCGGCGCGGCGCAAGGCCGGGGAGTTACTCGAGCTCATCAACATTCCGGGGAAAGAACGTGCGCGCGTGGGAGAGCTCTCAGGTGGAATGAAGCGGCGCTTGGTCATTGCGCGTGCGCTCATCAATGATCCTGAAATTCTGGTGCTGGATGAACCAACGACGGGATTGGATCCGCAGGCGCGCTTGCTCGTCTGGGAAAAACTTACGCAGCTGCGCGCCCAAGGACTCACGCTGTTGCTCACCACGCACTACATGGAAGAGGCCGCGCGTTTGTGCAATCGCGTCGCTGTTATTGACGAAGGGAAGATCTTAGCCGAAGGATCACCCGAACAGCTTATCGACCAATTTGCCGCGCAAGACGTGTTGGAAATACTTGATGACGGTGAGCGGATTCCAGACGAAGCCCTATTGAATGGCATGGTCCGTCGACGCGAACGCCATGGCGAAACACACTATCTTTACAATAGCGATAATCGAGCGCTCTTGCGCCGGCTTGCGGAGCTGGGATTCGATGCGCCGCGACACGTTGCGCGCCAAGCGACACTTGAAGATGTTTTTCTGAATATAACTGGCCGGGAGCTCGTCGAATGAATGCAATAGCCGCGTTTGTCGCGCCCAATGCATGGCGTGTCTTCCGGCGCAACTTGCTGGCTTGGCAAAAGTATGCGTGGTCCAGTGTCGCGATTAACATTATTGAGCCATTCGCGTACTTTTTGGCCCTGGGATTCGGCTTAGGTGCGTATTTCAAACTATCAGGCTACGGATCGCTCGTCCAATTTATGGCACCAGGTTTTCTAGGTCTGACCGCTTTGAATACCGCCACGTTTGATGCAGCCTGGGGTTGTTACGAGCGACGCGTTTTCAATGGCGTCTATGAATCGATGGTGACATCACCAGTGGACCCGCTGGAAATCGCGGCCGGCGAATATTTGTGGGAAGCTTTTCGCGCTATGCTGTACGGTTCCTTATTCTTGGCGGTCATTGCGGGGTTTGGTTTGGTCCATTCGTGGTGGGCGCTAGCGTGCCCGCTGGTCTTGGCACTCGCGGGCATAGTCTGCGCGATTCCCGCGTTGTGGGTCTCGTTTGTCGTGAAAACGCAAGAACACTTATTCTACTACTTCTCGCTGGTCGCGACACCCATGATCATGATCGCCGGCATCTTTTTCCCGCTCGACAAGTTTCCACGCTGGGCCCTGACTATAGCCTGGCTAACCCCACTGTATCACGCAGTCATCGTGTTCCGTTCGCTGGTACTGGGGACCGTCAGTAAATCAACGCTGTTCGAAGTGCTGTGGATCGTCTGCGCAATTATCGTGCTTGCGTTTCTCCCCGTGCGCAGCATCCGCGCGAAATTAGCGAACTAGTGCGTGATCAGCGCCATGTCGGAGGCAAAAACGTTCGGCGGCATGTAGCCCCGCCAGATCGCCCGGACGATACCGCTGCGATCGATGAACACACTTTGCGGTAAGGCAGCAACACCGAAAGCGTCGGCAACAGACCCTTGGTCGATGCCAACCAGGTAATCAATCGAGTATTGCTTGAGAAACGGCTTGACCAGCGCCGGCGATTCTTCTTGGTCGACGCCAACGTAGAGAACGCGCGCCTTGTAGGTTGGATAGCTTTTTACAATGTTAGGCAGTTCGAGCTTGCACGGCGGACACCAGGTGGCAAAAAAATTCAAAAATACGGGGTGTCCGCTAAATTGCGTCGATGTTAAACGGTTGCCATCCAAAGCGGTAAAAGCAAATTGGGGCGCTGGTTTGCCTATTTGAGCTATTGGAGCTGCGCCAAGGGGAGAAGCTGCGCAAAGAGCGATTACACAGAAGAGGGCCGTTATAAACATTTTCATGCAGATTGGCCATTCGATGACCTGCGGCAAAAGTCCCGGACTGAATAGGTGGTGGAGGATGCTGCACACGCGCGTGGAAACCGCTGGCCACCTTTCGAGCATCCGTGTTATTAGCGGAGGCAAAAATGCTCGTTTTGACCCGCAAGACCAATCAAGAGATCGTCATCGGCGATGACATTCGGATTACGGTCGTTGCCGTCGGCAACGATCACGTTAAGCTAGGAATTACTGCTCCCCGTTCAATACCGGTGCATCGTTCGGAAATCTATAGAGAGCGTCAAGGGCTAGTCCTCGCGGCTGCGGGGCCCGCTAAAGCGCCAACCTAACTGTTAGCGTTCACCAAGAAGCGCGCGGACGGTGGACAACACCGCCACCGCTGCCTCGTCGCGCTCGCGATGGAGCTGGACGCTTTCCGATGATGCGAGAGCGCTATGCCACGAGTGCGCGATCGAAGCACGCCGATACGCCGCAAGTATTGAACTCACCACCACCGTCGTCGACGACTCGGCGCCCGTGAGCCGATCGGGAAGGCGTGTCGCTGCGACGAACGGGCCACCCAACGTGGCATGATCCAGCTGGCAAAGTCTGCGGACGACGGTAATCTCTTGAGGCCGCAGAGATACCAAAAATGACGCCTCATCTTGTTCACGCCACGGTGACCGACCGCCCAGCGCTGCAAGCGTATCCGAGTCGGGTGTGCCCTCGACCAAGTAGCACGCAAGTGCCGCCTGCAGTGCTACGTGATCTATCGGCCCGCTCCACCCTATCTGCATGAGGGTTACTTGGGACAAGGGCCGATGCAGCCGCACTTCGCCTGTACTTGCGAATGCTTCATGGAAAGTGTTCGTTTCAAGCAGCTGATCTTCGTCAGTGACTAAGATTTCTTCAACAATGGGTGCCGCACGTGGCGCGGTTGGTGCCGATGGCGATGCGGATGCGTTCATGCGTCGTTTGCGCTCTTGGATAAGCAACATATCCGCTGGCACTTCGCGCGAACCGGAACTCACGATGCGTTTTTCCAGCGCAGCCACCAGGGTCGTTGCTTACCCGTTTTTGTTTGCGTTCCCATGCTTGGTATCAGTGTGATCGGCACGACGCGCTTGGTTGCAGCTTCGACGTCGCTTGAGCGCACGATCGCGCGCGCGTACTCGGCTGCTACTTCCATCGCTTCGCGGCCGAGTGTTGTTAATCGTCGTGGAATGCCCAAACTGCGCGACCACAATAATCGTAGCGCCTCGTCTTCAAACGGTGAACCGGCCGCCGAGTAGCCTGCGCGGCGCAAACGATGATGGAGCAATCCGGCAGATTCACTTTCGCTGAGCGGTCCGAGTTCAAGCCAAACCGCGACCCGATCGCTAAAATTTGGGCGTCGCAGCAGCGCCGCGACGAGTTCCATCTGTCCTGACATCGCAATCGACAGAAGTTTACGATCGTCTAGCTGGTAATTGAGCAGCGCGCGCAGTGATTCGAGAAGCTCTTCTGGCAGCAATTGCGCTTCATCGAGAAACAAGATCGGTTGACGGCCGCCGGCGCCAGCTTCAAACAATGAGCGCTTCAGCGCATCTTTGATCGTCGCAAGCGGTCCTGTGGAATCAATGGCAAACGCAAATGACTGTGCGATCGCGACGAGCAATTCCGACTCGCTAGAAAAACGCGGATCCAAAATAGAGCCAACCAGATTTCGATCGTTGGCAAGCAGCTCTGCTTGAGCAGCGTTAAAGAGCGTCGTTTTACCAGCGCCTATCGGGCCCACCACAACCGCTAAACCCCGTCCGCTGCTCAGCGCTTCAACCAGGCGACGCCGGCCATTTGCAGTAGGCAACGTATCATAGTAAAACGATGGGTCAGCTGTGTCCAAAAAAGGGTCTCGGCTCAGCCCGAACGCTTCGAGGAACATCGCAATCGCGGGGTTCAAGCGTGCTAGCGGAGGCCCCTGGACGTCGCAACTGCGATTGCACGCGCTCCTGGGCCCATGGTATAATGCCAGAGCGCAAGTTTAGGGCTTTTAAGCGCAGGCGGGAGCGGCAGCTTCCGCCGTCTGTGCGTCAAAGGGGACGTACGCATGCCCTAGTAATGCCGGCGATCGCTTCGCGCGGCAGAAAGGCAGTCAATGGCTACTTCAAGCTCGGTTATTTCCATGAAGCAGCTCCTCGAAGCAGGAGTGCACTTCGGACACCAAACCCGCCGCTGGAATCCCAAAATGGCCCGTTACATCTTTCAAGAGCGTAACGGCATCTACATCATCGATCTCCAAAAGACGGTTGTCAAACTTCGCGAGGTGTATGAAGCGGTGCGCGAGATGTCGCGCCGTGGCAAAATCTTTTTGTTTGTCGGAACAAAAAAACAAGCGCAGGACGTGGTGCGCGAAGAGGCTGAGCGCGCAGGCATGTTTTATGTCAACCAACGGTGGCTCGGCGGCACGCTGACCAATTTTCAAACAATCCAAAAACGCATCGCTCGCTTGCGCGAGCTTGAGCGCCAACGCGATACAGGCATGTTCGAAGTACTGACTAAGAAAGAAGTCAGCAAGCTCGAGGATGAGCTCAGCCGCTTGGAACGCTTTCTTGGTGGCATCAAAGACATGCCGCGGTTGCCGGATGCAATTTATGTCGTCGATCCACGAAAAGAGCGCATCGCGGTTTTGGAAGCACGCAAGCTGAAGATCCCGATTATTGCCGTCATCGACACGAATTGCGATCCTGATGAGATTGACTTTCCGATTCCAGGCAACGACGATGCGATTCGCGCCGTCAAGCTCATGACGTCGAAAATTGCAGATGCAATTGTTGAAGGACGAACTGAAACGGAGTCGGCTGCCGAAAGCCAGGAGCCGATTGCACAAGAAGCCGCTGAAGGTAGCGAGACAATCACTGCGGTTCCTTAGACTGGGAAACGCACGCAAGGGAACGTGAAGAATGCGAGGAAACGGAACACGCTAGATATGGTAAAGGAATACACCCCGAGTGCAAGCGACGTCAAAGCGTTGCGCGACGCCACCAACGCTCCGGTCATGGATTGCCGCAAGGCGCTCGCACAAGCGGGCGGCGATGTGGAAGTAGCAAAGAAATTGATCGCCGAGCGCGGCCATCAAATCGCCATAAAAAAGGCGAGCAACGAAACGCATGAAGGCTTTATCGCACATTACATTCACCAAGGCGGCAAGCTTGGGGTGTTGCTTGAGCTTGCTTGCCAGACGGACTTTGTGGCAAAAAACGAGCAATTCCAAAGACTTGCCCACGATCTTGCGCTGCACATTTGCGCATCACGGCCGGTCTACGTGAGCCGAGAGGATGTGCCGGAGAGCGAACGCAAAGCAAAAGAAGTTGAGCTCAACGGCAAGTTAGACAAATATTATGAGGAAACGGTCTTGCTCGAGCAGCCATACGTGCGAGATGAAACCAAGACGATTAAGGAACTCATTGACGCCGCGATCGGTGTGCTCGGTGAGAATATCCGAGTGCGCCGCTTTGCGCGATTCGACATAAGCGAGGGATAATGGGCGAGAACGGTATCGGGTCGAAACCGGTCTACCGCAGAATCTTGCTCAAGCTCAGTGGCGAGGCGTTCGCCCGTAACGGTAGCGCCATTGATACCGAAACCGTTTATCTCATCGCGAATCAAATTAAAGAAGTGGCGCAAGCCGGGGTCCAGGTCGCCTGCGTCGTCGGGGGCGGTAATATCTGGCGCGGTAAAGCGACCGCGCATGCCAACATGGACCGCTCGACTGCGGATTACATGGGCATGCTGGCTACGGTGATCAATGCGCTTGCGCTTCAGGATGCCCTGGAAGACATCGGCGTGGTGACTCGCGTGCAGACGGCGATCTCGATGAGTCAAGTGGCAGAACCCTATATCAGGCGCCGCGCGATTCGTCACCTAGAAAAAGGGCGCGTCGTAATCTTCGCAGCGGGCACCGGCAACCCGTATTTTACCACCGACACAACCGCAGCTCTGCGTGCGCTTGAAATTGGCGCGGAGGCCATCCTTAAAGCTACGCAAGTCGATGGCGTATATAACGCCGACCCGAAAAAAGATCCGGCCGCGGTGCGCTTCGAGCGCCTCGAGTACCTCGAGGTGTTGCAGCTCGGGCTTGAAGTGCTCGACAACACGGCGCTAACGCTCTGCATGGATAACGGTTTGCCTATTGTGGTCTTTGAGCTGATGCGCGAAGGAAACATCAAGCGCGCGATTTGGGGCGAACCCATTGGAACATTCGTGGGGAGGGATCCGAAGCGTGCAACCCCAGTTGTTTAAAGATCTCGAAGAGCGTATGAAAAAGGCGGTCGAGGCGACGCGCCACGAGTTTACCGCGATTCGAACTGGCCGTGCGAACGCTGCGCTGCTCGATCATGTTGTCGTGGATGCGTATGGCTCGCAGATGCCGCTACGCCACCTGGCAAACGTTGCGGTTCCCGACCCGCGCAGCATCATCGTCACACCGCACGATAAATCGGTCATTGGGGACGTTCGCAAGGCGATTGAGAAGTCCGACTTGGGTATCACTCCTAATGTTGATGGGAACACTATACGGCTCAACCTGCCGCAACTGAATGAAGAGCGACGTAAGGAGCTCGTGAAACTGGTTCACAAGCGCGCTGAAGAAGGGCGAGTTGCAATTCGAAATGTGCGACGGGACGCACACGATCAACTCAAGCACGAACTCAAAGATTCCAAGATTACCGAAGACGAGAATCGGCGCGCTAACGAGCAACTGCAAAAAACCACAGATAAATTCATTGCAGAGCTCGATCAGCTAGTGATGCACAAAGAAAAGGAGATTATGGAGGTGTGAGCAGCGTGCCCAGCTCGGGCTATGAAGAACTCCTCCTGCTCCCCTATACCCGTGCCATCGAGTTGCTCAATGGCGCAGACATCACGTTGACTATCGTTGCGCCGCCGTATCCGGCAATCGGCCGCGGTACGCTTCACGTTGTACGAGCCAACAGCGGCGCCAACGGCCAAGTGCACCTTGACCTCGCTTACGACGATTACGAGCGCCTGCCGTGAACACTATCGTTGCAGCCACCAAGCTGAGCGTCGCCGAGCGTTTTCGTCGCGAACTCACAGCCAAGCGAGTTGCGATTGGGTTCCTCGTCGGAGGCATCGGTGTCGCGTCGATTTTTAACGTCACAGCCTTTACCATAGTTATCACGGCGATCGCTGTGATCGGTGCGGTTGAGTTTTCCAATCTCGCACGTCGCGCGGGGGGAGAAGTCGCCCTGCCCATTGCGGTAGCGGCGTGTGCCGCCTATCCTCTGCTCGCACATTTTCATTTGCTTGCGCACTACGAGTCGGTGCTCGTCGTGGGCATCGTCTTGGCGTCGTTCGTCGCCTCGCTGACGGCGCCGCTGGATCACTTTGCGGGGCGCGTTGCTATGACCGTGCTTGCGGCGCTTTATCTTGGTAAATTGCTGAGTTATTTTATTCTCCTGCGGCAGCTGCCCAACGGCACGGCCTTGACATTGTGGCTTGTGATCACTGTCGCCTTAACAGATATTGTTGGTATGATCGTCGGCTTGGGATTCGGTCACCGGCAGTTAGCGGCCAAACTTTCGCCGTCGAAAACGCAGGAGGGCGCAATTGCTGCGCTGGTAGTTGCAACGGTAGTCGGCGCAGCCCTGTGGTGGCTAGGCCGCACGCCTGGTCCATGGTGGCTCTCGGTTATCTTTCCGTTGTGCGTTTCTGTCGCAGCTGAATTCGGCGATCTTGTGGAGTCGGCACTCAAACGCAACGCACAGGTGAAGGACTCAGGCCAGTTGATCGCAGGCCATGGCGGAGTGCTCGATCGCTTCGACTCGTATATTTTCGCCGGGGTTGTCGGCTACGCAGTCTTGATGCTCGCATCAGCATTGTAGCGAGCGATAGTTTGATGCGACGAATCGCTTTGTTGGGATCGACGGGATCGATCGGACGTCAGGCGTTGGACGTGATCGCATCCCATCCCGATCGGTTCTGCGTCGTAGCGCTGGCAGCAAACACCAATATCGACTTACTGGCCGAACAAGCCGAGCGCTTTGCCCCGGCTGTCATCTCTGCAGGCGATGCGAAGCTTGGGGCTGCGTTATCGAAACGATTGCGCTCGCCCGCGCAGGTCGTGCATGGAGAAGAAGGGTTGGTTGCGGCGGCAACGCAGTCGCAATGCGACGTCGTTCTTGCTGCCACCGACGGAACGATCGCATTGCGCGCCGTTGTCGAGAGCCTGAAGCGCGGCACGCAGGTTGCCATTGCCAATAAGGAGTTGCTTGTCGGTGCCGGCGATCTCTTGTGCGAGCTCGCGCGCCTGCACAACGCGGCACTGGTGCCGGTTGACTCCGAGCATAGCGCGTTGTTTCAATGCTTGTTAGGCGAGCGACGTGACGATATCGCATCGGTTGTCATCACTGCAAGCGGCGGACCGTTTTGGGATTTGACCTTGGCGCAAATGGAACAGGTGAGTCCTGACCAGGCGCTCGCACATCCGATTTGGTCGATGGGCGCAAAGAACACCTTGGACTCTGCGACCCTCATGAATAAGGGATTGGAAATGATTGAGGCGAGCCATCTCTTTTCACTCTCGCCCTCGCAAATTGAAGTTGTCGTTCATCGTCAAAGCATCATACACGGTCTCGTCCTGTTTGTTGATGGCAACGTGAAGGCACAGCTTGCCGCACCAGACATGCGCCTGCCCATCGGCTATGCGCTCTCATATCCGCAGCGTTTGCCCGGCTCCATCGTCCAAGAGCGCACCCGACGTGCAATCGGATTAGAGCAGACAGCGTCGACGTTGAGTTTCGAACCAGTTGACGATAGTCGCTTTCCGTCGGTTCGTCTCGCGTACCACGCGCTCAAGTGTGGTGAAACCTACCCTGCTGTACTGTCAGGTGCCAATCACGAGGCAGGACGGGCGTTCCTACAAAGGCAAATTAAGTTTACTGAAATCTGCGCTATCGTCGAACGTGCTCTGGCAGCGCATTCGCCCAACGGACACAATCTTGAGGCGGTCGAAGCGGCGGATCGGTTCGGGCGCGCGTTTGCACGGGAAGCAGTTAGCGCGGCAACCCGGCGCTAAGGAGGCCTAGCAAGCGGCAGCTGCCGCCACCAACGCATGTTCGTATTAGCACTTATTGGGCTCGCATCGCTCTCGGTCGGCTTAGCCGGCGTTGGCAAGTTTCTCATCTTTCTCGCCCTGCTCAGTGTCCTCGTGCTCTTCCACGAGTTCGGTCATTTCGTTTTTGCCAAACGAGCGGGCGTCACTGTAACTGACTTTGCTTTTGGGTTCGGCCCGACACTGTTTGCGGTGCGCCGCGGCGATACGACATATCGGATTAACGCGCTGCCGATTGGCGGTTACTGTAAGATGGCCGGTGAGGATACCGAAGACACGGGGTCAACCGATCCGGGTAATTTCCAGCGCAAAACGTTGGGCCAACGTGTGGCGATCATCGCTGCCGGGCCCATCTTTAATCTCCTCCTGGCTGTGGCAATTTTCGCAGGCATTGGCGCGGTCGTTGGCGTTCCAAGCGGACCAACGAATATTGTCGAAAGTGTCAAGCCTAACACGCCTGCAGCCCGAGCTGGTTTAGCCGCCGGCGATCAGATTGTTGCACTTGATGGGCGACCGGTGCGCAGCGGCTTGGATATGATTAACTATATTCACCACAATCCAGGCAAA
>JBPYDX010000251.1:0-2389 GCA_051986115.1 Candidatus Eremiobacteraceae bacterium | reverse complement strand
TAGCATCCTACACAGGACACTGGAAAGTGCAATTCACGACGAGTCAAGGAATGTCAACGGGAACCGTGACGCTCAATCAAGTCGGCACGACTGTCGTTGGTAAAGGCACCGCTGCCATGACGACGATCAACGGCACAATGGTGAGCGACACGAAAATGAACGGCAAATGGGAGGGCCCTCCGGGCGCAGGGTGGTTGACAATCTACTTTACCCCTGACGGCAAGAGCTTCCAAGGCACATGGGGTTACAACGGCAGAAAATCCAACGGCAGCATCATCGGCAAAAAAGCCCAATAGCCAAACTTAGCCGGCGCAAAGCCGGATCAAAAGCCTAGGCTTCAAGGATGAAAGGAGCCTAGGCTTTCCTAAGCTTCGAGCGCCTCAGCGATTGCTTTTTCTTCGCTCCAACGGTCGCCCTCAGCCAGAAGCGTATCTACTTGCTCAGCACCGAGCTGTGCGCGCAGCGCTGCCATGCTCTGGTCGTACTCCAGTTGCTCCGTGTATTCCCGAGGGGCTTCAAGTGAGGCTAGGCGCGCGTTAACAAAACCTAACAGGCGGGCGGCCCGCAAACGCGCTGACTCGGGCTCATCCGGCCGCTGCGCGCCGATAGCTGCAAGGCGCTGAATGACGGTTGCTAAATCCACCCCTACTTGCTCTTCGCGCGCAAGTTCAAAAGCTTCGCGCGCATGCTCTTTAGCCTCGTCAAAGCGTTGCATCGACGTGAGATACGCGGCAAGGTTGTACGACAAGTTCTCGACGTAGAAGCTACTCTTGATCGCTCGCGCGGCCACCAAACCACGCTCCGCGGCCTCAACCGCCGCCGGCGTATCGCCAGCGCGAAACTCTGCTTCTGCCAGCAGGCTCAACACTGCGGGGAGGCGGCCTTCGCCGCCGGTCGCTTCGTAGCTCGCGGCCGCCTCTTTTAAAAGTGCGCGAGCAGCTGGCATATCATCCGCGAGCGCGCGAGCATAACCAAGAGACGAGAGGGTCGTCCCAGTTGCCTTGTGCGCACCCGCGCGGCGGAATTCTTCGAGAGCCTCGCGCAAGAGCACCTCACCTTCCTCGGCGCGCGCCAAAAAAATGAGCGCGCGGCCTGCGCAAAGCTTTGCATGCGCCGTACTCATGTCGTCACCGAGTTGCTGGAAAATTACAAGGGCGCGCTCCGCAGAAGCGAACGCCGATTTGAACTCGCTAAATATGGTGTCGATCTTCGATGAGGCAAGCTCGATGTGAGCGACGAGTTCCTGCGGTGTTTCAGGCTTCACAAGTCCTGTAGCGAGTACCAAGTTGCGCCGCCCTTCGGCCCGAGCAAGTTCTTGCCAAAATCGGCCAACGGATAATCGTTGTCCAACGGCGACGTCGCCATCACTACCAAACGCCCAACCTGAAGCGGCACGCCAATCAGGCAGCTCGGGTTCCGCGCGCGCCAGCCACTCGCGATCGGGCGTCGCATCCCAGGCTGCGTCGAGTTCTTCTGACAGGGTCAGATACGTTTCGGCGTGGCGCCGGACGAGCGGCGAATATTCCCCTGCGTCGGTCAATTTCTCGTGAGCATACTGTCTGGTTGACTCAAGCATACGATAGCGAACATCGGGACCTGAGTGATCGGCCTGCACGAGCGACTTATCAACAAGCGATGTGAGGAGATCAAGGACTTCAAAGTCGCTGACGTCGTCATTGGAACAGATGGCGCCGGCGTGATCGAGTGTGAACGCGCTCGCAAAAATAGAGGCAGACCGAAAGGTCATCTGTTCTTGCTGCGTGAGAAGATCATAGCTCCAGTCGATCAAGGCACGCATCGTTTGCTGGCGTGGCAGTGCTGTGCGGCTGCCGCCGGTGAGAATTTTGAACCGCTCGTTCAATCGCTGGCCGAGAGACGTAACGCTCAGCATCTTTACCCGTGCGGCTGCAAGCTCGATAGCCAGCGGTATGCCGTCGAGGCGTCGGCAAATGTCAGCCACCGTTGCGGCGGTCTCGTTTGTAATTTCAAACTTGGGATTGGCGGCGCGAGCTCGCGTGTCAAATAACGCAACCGCGCCGAACGTCAGCGCTCGCTCCACGGTCAACCCTTTGGTGGCATCCGGCACGGAAAGGGAAGGCATCCGATAGATTGCCTCACCATGAATTGCAAGACCCTCTCGACTGGTTGCCAACACAGCTACCTTCGGACAACCGCGCAGCAGTGCGTCAATTGTTTTTGCAGCTTCGTGAACGACATGCTCGCAATTATCGATGAGCAGCAACGCGTGCTTGTTCTTTAGATGAGCGATCAGTGGCGCAAGAACACCTTCGGCTTGTTCCGGAACGTCGAAAACTGAGGCGATCACATTGGGCACCAGTGAAGGATCGCTCAAGGGGGCTAAATCAGCGAACCAGACACCGTCACCGAA
>JBPYDX010000250.1:0-3391 GCA_051986115.1 Candidatus Eremiobacteraceae bacterium | reverse complement strand
AGATTGAATCCGCTGACGCCGGCTGCGCCAAACAGATTAAACAGGAATCCGCCAACCAAAGCGCCAACGATTCCGAGCGCGATGTTGAGCCAAAAGCCCTGGCCTTGCCTGTCGACAATTTTACTTCCGATAAACCCGGCGATCAGGCCGAGTACGATCCAACTAAGGATGCCCATGTTGCTCCTCCTTGCTCCAACTCGGATCGCCTGCGCCTCGAACCAGCGGCCGATGCTCGTTTTGGCGCGGGTGCTGTCTTGACGTGCTCAACCGACGAACGCGGTACGCTTTTGCGCGTCGGCTTCGGCGGCGGTTTTCGGTTGTGCCGGCAGTTGAAGCACTGTTGCCTCTTGCCCTGCGCACATCAGCGTCAAAAGCACGATTTGGCCGTCCGGAAATTCCAGTGCGTCGTGGTGTGCGGCGACTCTTGCCTTGTTGATCTGCCGGAAGATCGCAGTCTTGTGGTTGAGGGATTTGTGACGCCATGGGAACAGGCCAATCGCCAGACGGCGAGCTTCGCTGGGAAACGACAACTCGGTTCCAGGCAGCACGCAAACCGCGACTTCAAGATCGTCGGATGCGGCAAAACCCGTCGTGCCCGTGCCGAAATCGCGGGTAATGAGCTTGTCGCCAACTCTCGCCGGGCGTGATTTGAGGCTCTGCAGGCTGTAGTCGCACATTTTCGATCTCCCTATCGATCGCCCCTCAGCCAATCAATCTCATCAACTGACTTCATCCTCGACCAAGCGCACCTCATGGAACGCTTTTAGAGCTGTGGCGCCCCAAATGTGTCGCAGGCGCTGACCGAGCCGACGCTTAGGCCTGTCGAAAACCAACGCTTGCGTTGCTCGGCGCTGCCGTGAGTAAACGAGTCAGGCACCACATAACCTTGCATTTCTTTTTGCAAACGATCGTCACCGATTGCTGTCGCTGTTTGCAACGCTTGATCGACATCGCCGGGATCGAGGAATTTGGTTTTCTGCTGCGCACGATTTGCCCACACGCCCGCGAGGCAATCCGCTTGCAGCTCGACCCGCACCTGCATCTGGTTGGCCTCGACTTGGCTTGACGCGGCCTGTTGTGCCTGGGTGACGCGTGGCAGGATGCCAAGTTCGTTCTGGACGTGATGACCGACTTCATGGGCGATGACATAGGCCTCGGAGAACTGGCAGGCCTTGCTGCTCGAACAGGCGCCGAATTTGTGTTGTAGATCGTCGAAGAACGAGGTGTCGAGATAGACGCGCTGGTCGCGTGGGCAATAGAACGGACCCATGGCGGAGCGGGCGAACGCGCAGGGCGTCGGCTCGGAACCGGAAAACAGTCGCAATTTCGGCGGATGATAAGTCTGCCCAGCAGCGGCAAAGATTTCTGTCCAGCGATCTTTGGTGTCGCCCAATATCGCGGCGACAAACTGCCCAGTCGGATCGTTGGGCGTGCCGGCGCTTACCGACGGCGCCGGGCTGGACTGCTCAGAAGTGCCGCCGCCAAGAACTTGCTGCGCCCCGTTAAGCAGCAAGCTTGGATCAATACCAAGATACCAGCCAACGAGCGTGACAATAATCACCACACCAATGCCCAGACCGCCGCCTCCTCCGGGCATACCGCGGGATGCGCTCGCCTGGCGATCGTCTTCGACATTTGCACTACGGCGGAAATCGTCAGTACGCATCACACGTCCGTATACCTGCGTACGAAGAGGGCTAATCCAACTCCAATAACGAAAGACCGTTTACCGGACTTTGATCGGAATCAAATTCGCTTTCCGCCATCGGTGGTTGCGTGACCAATCCGTTGCTTCCACCTCTTGAGCGCCCCCCGTGGACCACAATAGCTGGGTCTTGGTCAGCTGGCGCCGGTACTTCCAGGCGAACGATCTGGCCGGGATTGCTCTTTTCAAACGTGAGATAAGCGCCGAGATCATGGGCGATGCCCAGCATCAGGCGCGCTCCCGTCCCAGTCCCGCTTTTAGGGCATGCGCGAAAACTCGACGGCAGTCCTACGCCGTCGTCCATGATTTCAATCAACAAGCTACCTCGCTCCGAGCGTCTGCACGAAACGCAAATGGTTCCGGATTCATCGATGCGATGGGCGTGCTTTATCGAGTTGACCAGGGCTTCGCTGACGAACAGGCCCATTCCCGCTGCTTGCTTCGCGGACACCGTGGCCTTTCCTTCGAATTTGCAAACAATTCTGGTGCGCGCGCTATTCGTCAGCGAGCACGTTGCGGCTTCGACTATTTCGCACAAATAGGCGCCGAGCTCTACGATCGCGCTATGGCTGGTATCCATGAGCAGACGATGCAAGCGTGCGACCGCGTCTATCCTCAACGACATCTGCTGCAGCAACCGTCCTGTATAGCCCGGGTCGGATGCGTACTTGGTCAGGGTCGAGAGCTCGGAGCGTATCAACGCGGCGATAATCGCAAGGTTGTTGGCGATGCGATGATTTGCTTCGAGCACGGGGTCCGGAAGGAGAGCCGCTTCCGGAGCAAGGATATTTTCTCCGAAGATGCTTGGCATGACTGAGCCTCACCCATTCAGCCTGCCTATTAACCTATTCGCAGGTGGTGTGCGTTGAATTTGACCTGAATCAAATCTGGACGATTGCAACGATCGGCGTGGAGCGCCGCGATAGTTTGGAGATTTTCACTAACTGATGCGGCTGCAAAGAAATTTCGATCAATGCTGTTGCTCCGCTTTCGGGATGTGCGGGCTCTCAACAGACGAAAGTATAGATTTATATCCAAATATCTCACCTCAGGCTTCCATAGCCCGGTTCGGTGTCTTGTTATTGGAGTTGTTTGGCGACTCACCTCGTCGCTCGCATCAGCCGTAAACGACTGTAACTATTGGGTCTTTAAAATTTCATCGTCCGGTCGGGTTTGCTGTTCTGTGGCGACCGCAATCGGATAGCGCTCGGCTTTCTTAACAAGCACGCACGGTCTCGCGCCGAACTAATTACCCGTGACCTCGTTAAATGTGCGGACGCGAAGCGTCCACAGTATAGGCACGACGAGGGAGATCAGCGATGAGTAAAGCTCTCGTTTTCGCGGCGGTTGCTTTGGCGCTTTCGGCGAGCGCCGCATCGGCCCAAGTCTATGTAACGCCGAGCTACGGCTACGCGCCTTATGGCTATGGCTATGCACCGTACAGCTACGGCTACGGCTACGCGGCGACGGCTCCGCTCTACGACTACGCGGCGCCAGCCTACGGGTACGTCGCGCCAGCTCCGGCATACGCCGCACCGCAAGTCTACACAGCGCCGGCCTACGCAGCACCGCCAGTCTACACGGCACCGCAAGTTTACACGGCACCGCCCGCAACGAACGGCTACTACGCAACGACAGCCGTGGTTTCGCAGCCGATCTACGACTATGCGCCGGGATACAGTTATG
>JBPYDX010000249.1:0-9112 GCA_051986115.1 Candidatus Eremiobacteraceae bacterium | reverse complement strand
TGTCTTGCCAGTGCATTTAGGTCATGTGCAAAGCGGAGTCGAAGTGCCGGAAGATGCAGTGCGCGAAGCACTCGCGATGGTGGCCAGTGCACCGGGGCGCAGCTGGTGATTCGCACACGACAGCAGCTTGTTGATGTCGTTGTCGACGTGCAAACACAAGCGCTCGACGAACCCTTTACATACGCTGCTGCCGATGAGGTGCCGCCACTCGGATCTCGGGTACGGGTGCCCTTAGGCAAGCGAGTCGTTAGTGGCTGGGTTGTAGCGAATGCGCAGGACGCAGGCGATCGTGATGACGTCAAAGTTATTGCCGAAATCTGCGACGACGCCCCAATACCGCCGGGAGCCCTCGAACTGGCCCGCTGGATGCGCAAGCGTTACGTGTGTACGTTTCGAGAGGCGCTCACCGCGGTTGCATCGCGTCGCGCGGCGCAGCCAGAACGTCTTGCTTTTCAGGCCTCCGTTTCTGGAGCGGACCGAGTGACAAGCGTCTTGCAACGACGCTACGGGATGAAGAATTTCACTGCGCTTGGCGCGCAGCGCGCTTTGCGTGATGCGGGCATCGCAGTGGCGCACAGTGCTCTGCGCCGTCGCTTGCTTTCGCTGCTCCGAGAAGGCGTGCTGACAAAAATACCAGCAGCAATGCGCAAGCGCCGTGCCACCTCCAACGGCCGCGTCGCGCAACACGCCGCGCCCGCAGCCAGCGGTGCCGGGGCGCCATTACCGACGAACCTTACACCCACAGCTCAGCAGCACGATGCAATTGAACGCCTCGACGCAGCGATTCGAAGCGGAAATGCAAGGGCGCTCTTGCAAGGCGTTACGGGTTCCGGTAAGACTTTTGTGTACGCTCAATTGATTGAGCGAGTTCGCCAGCGTGGTGGCCGGGCGATCGTATTGGTTCCCGAAATCGCGTTGACCCCGCAAACCGCCGGTCGCTTTGCCGCCGCGTTTGGAAAGTCGGTCGGGGTGTTGCATAGCGGGCTGTCAGCGCACAAGCGCGCGAAGGTTTGGCAAGACGCAAGTGATGGCGACCTTGATGTTGTTGTGGGTGCTCGGTCGGCCGTGTTTGCGCCGCTGCCGAATGTGCAGCTGATTATCATTGATGAAGAACACGAACCTTCATACAAACAGGATGTTGCACCGCGCTACGACGCAGCTGACGTCGCGACTGCGCGCATGCGCAGTGTTGGCGGCTCTGTCGTTTTAGGTAGCGCCACACCCAGCTTGGAATCATACTGGGATGCTTGCAACGCAAACATTCTGCACGTGCGGCTCCGAGAGCGCGCAACGACGGCGCCGCTGCCTGAAGTAGACATCGTCGACATGACGCAGCGGCGCAGTTTGCACGGCAAGCGCGCTATTGGTCCAAGGCTCGCATCGCAAATAGAAGCGCGGCTAAAACGCGCGGAAAAGACCCTGCTTTTTGTCAACCGCCGTGGCTACGCTGGACTGCTTTTGTGCCGCAGCTGCGGCTTCGCGCCACGTTGCCGGCGATGCGCAGTTTCACTTGTGGTGCACTCTGTTGATCGGTCTATGCGCTGCCACGTTTGCGGCGATGCATTTCGTATTCCGCAGTCGTGCCCAAAATGCGAATCCGCTGATCTGGCGCCCTTTGGTGTTGGTACTCAGCGTGTCGAAGAGGAAATTCGCGAGCTCTTTCCAGGTGCTCGCATCGTGCGCATGGATGCTGATAGCACGGGTGCACAGGGCGCGCATGAGAGGTTGCTCACGTCCTTCGCCCACGATGGCGATATCCTCATCGGCACGCAAATGATCGCTAAAGGATTAGATTATCCGTCGGTGACGCTTGTTGGGGTGCTGGCTGCCGACCTCGATCTGCATCGGCCCGATTTTCGAGCCGCCGAACGAACTTTCTCGCTGCTGACCCAAGTTGCCGGTCGAGCTGGCCGCGCGGCTCCCGGCAGTCAAGTTATCGTGCAGACATATGCGCCCGAGCATTATGCGATTACTCTTGCGGCGAGGCACGATTATGACGGCTTTGCGGCTAAGGAGCTCGAGTTACGCCGCGAGCTTGGGTATCCGCCGTTTGGCAGGATTGCGTACCTCGTGCTTACAGGTCCGCTGCAACCATCAGTCGTGCAGTCGGCTCAAGAGCTCGCGAGCGAACTGCGCGAAGTGTCACGTGATGTCGAAATTCTCGGACCGGCACCTGACGTGTTACCAAAGGCGCGAGGAGAATACCGTATGCGCGTCGCGGTCAAGGCTACAAACGAAACAGCGCTGCTAGAAACATGTTCAATAGCGCAGCGTCGCCGAAGGATAATTGACGTGCGCACGACGATCATCGTCGACCCGCGTTAGAGAATCAGAACGTCGTCCCTAAGCCGATTTCGAGACCATCACTTGATGTCGGCGACGTATTGGCGGGTAAACCAAATCGCCCGGCAAAACCGGCGCGCACGAAAAATCCGCCTCTTCGGGGTGCCAAATACATGACGCCCGCATCCACGGAAGTCAACGACGAAGCTTGCCCCGCGTTCACTACGTGTGGATAAAAATATACCGACCCGTATGGGAGAAGACCAGAGGAATTTGGCCAGAGATTCAGTCCGAGACCAAACGAATTTGAATTGGCGTTCGATGTCGAGCGCTGCGCTGAAATAAATCCAAATCCGAATCCTGATTGTAATGCAGACTTGTGAGTGCCCGGTGGCTCATAGAGAAGTCGGCCTTGAGCATACGATACATACGGGTGATCCGCGCCGTAAATTGCGTAGTTGTCGTACATCAGCTGAGCCAAAAACGAAGGCGAGAACCTTGCCAACGCGTCCAACCAAAAGCCATCCGCGTGAGATGCTGAAAATGGCACGGGCGTGCTCGTGCTGCCTGGTGTCGGCGGAACTTGTCCGCCGTTTGACGACCCCGCAAAGTACCCCGCCGCCACATACCCGATCCGCAATCCCAATGGACCGCTGGGGGTGGGGCTCGGAAACGGATTGGAGGTTGATTCAGTCGGGCCGGGTGATGGAATTATTGTTGGCTGGCTGATTGGACTCTGGCCTGGGTTAGGAACTGGTTGCGCGTGAGTTTCGCCGGCGGCGCCCAACCAAAAAACGAAAATAGCAGATGTCAAAAGCGCTAGAATGCGCTTGGAGCGCAAACTAAGCTGCTTTTGCTGCTCGCTTCGCAAGCCTGGATTTCTTCCGGTTTGCCTTATTCTTATGGATGACGCCGCGCGCCGCAGCCTTGTCATGCGCCGAGGCAGCTTGTCGCGAAAGTTCGGACGATGCGCCTTGGGTTGTGGCCTTTTTGAAAAGGCTTTTCAGTGATGTCTTGACGTCTAGATTGCGCTGGCGACGTTTGCGCGAAGCGCGAACCCACTTCTTAGCCGACTTTATATTGGGCAAAAGAGCGTTCTCCTGATGGGTAAAACGTGATTGAAACGACTTCCGGTACACATTGCGTTACCCCTCCGGGGGACTTGCCCCCTAAATGCGGAAAGCCGCATCAAGCCTAGCCTTGTGGCCTTGAGGATAGAATGTTCGTCGTTCGACTCATCGCGAGTCCGCGGCTCGCGCCCAATGCAACCGACGCCGTGCATCGCCGTTTTGCATCGGAAGGCCGACTGCTGTGCTGCACAAGTGACGAAGATGTTAATGCAACCGTTGTCGCGCTACGCGCAAGCGACGAAGACTTGGCGAGCGTCGTTTCGTCATTGGCTTCCACCACCGGTGCGCCGCAGTCAGTAGGTCGCGCCTTTCGCCTTGAATTGCAACGCGCCCAGGCAGCCGTTGCCCTTACGGATGAAAAACTGCGTGCCGTCGCAGTTGACATTCACGGTGCCCTGCGCAGCTCCGTTTACATTGCTCGGCGAACGGTTCCAGCTGGCGCGTGGTCAACGACTCGCCCTATGGGCTGGGGACCCGAAGGCCTCAGTTTAAGCGAACATGCTCCGGTCTTGCCATTTGGGGGCTCTGAATCATCAGGCGTTGCAATCGAAGTTGGGGCGCCGACGCTGATTGCCAAGGCCACGCTTGTTGGCGTGCAAGACGTTGCCCGTTTGGCGTTTATAGCTCGGGCTGTCGGGAGCGAGCACAGCGGCCTCGTTGAAGTGGGCGCTTATCCTATTAAGATTCACCGCGACGGTAGAAGCTCAATTGTGTTGGAGCTGAGCGACATCAAACGCGCACCGCTACACCGCGCGCTGCAAGTGATCGACATCGAAGCTCAACGAGTCGGTGGCCGCCTTGGCCTGGGCGCGGTGCTCTCGGACGCACCACTTGAGGTTTTCTTGGACTCACTTGCATTTCGTATGGGCTTAAGCGTCGCTCGCAGCCAAGTGATCGAAACCCATCTTCCTGCAGGCGGCGCGACGCGATCATCCGCATGAACTTCCCACATATAGTTCTTTCACTCTCCGATTTAGCAGATATTGCATTAACTGCATTGCTTGTGTATGTCGTTTTACTGATCATTCGAGGCACGCGAGCAATGCAAATTTTACAGGGCATTGCGTTGCTGCTGGTATTGCGGGCGCTCGCCCAGTGGGGTCACTTGTGGACTGTCTTCTCGTTGCTCAACGCGCTGCTCATCGTTTCCGGCGTGGCGATACCGATTATTTTTCAACCGGAGCTGCGCCGCGCATTGGCGCAGCTTGGGCGAGCCGGCTTTCACGAAGGCCGTGCGGGCACGCACGACCGAGAATCGATTGCTAGAGTCTGTTCGGTGCTCGGCACGGCCGCGACCGTGTTGTCGCGCAGCGCCATTGGGGCAATTATCGTGGTGGAACGTAGTGCGGCACTCGACGAATACATTGAGACAGGAACGAAGGTTGATGCTCTGCTCAGCGCCGAGGTGCTCCTGTCGCTGTTTTCCCCGAGGTCACCTCTTCATGACGGGGCCGCAGTCATTCGGCGCGATCGGGTGGCGGGCGCGGGTTGTTTTCTGCCGCTGTCGGAAACCGTGCTGCTCGACCGGCGCATGGGAACGCGCCACCGCGCGGCGCTTGGCATCACCGAACAGACCGATGCGCTTGCGCTCGTAATTTCAGAAGAGACCGGCGCCATTGCGGTCGCCAAGGATGGGCGGCTGCTGGATCAGCAACAGAATGCAGAGGCAGTTGCCGCTACGTTGCGCTCATCGCTGACATGGATCAAGCGGCCCGAACAGCAGGGCCGTTCTGCTATGGTCGATTACTTCCGCGTGCTGTTACAAAGGGTGCATGTAACGCCAAATGGATTGGATAAGACGAAACTTCGGCCTTAGAGTAACGGCCGTCATCGTCGCCATTGGACTATGGTTTACATTCAATTATTTGACGTCGTCGGCGGCTGACACAAAAAGTTTGGAGCTGCCGCTTTCCTTGCACGGGGTCAGCAGCGGCCTTGTCGCCCAAAGCACCGTTCAAACCGTGACAATTGAACTCGAAGGCTCGCGTCCTGTGCTTGCAAATCTGTCACCGTCCGATTTCTCGGCGTTTGTCGATTGCACCGGCAAACCGGCGGGAACGATGTCATTGAACGTCACCGTCGTGGGACCGGACAGCGACAAACTGGTTCGCTCGATCACCCCGGCGACGTCTGTTGTCGTCCTCGAGCAATATGGGTATCGGCGCGTACCCGTTATCTCAGATGATAGCGTGCAAAACACGATCGTCACACAAACCGAGCCAAAATCAGTCTTGGTGGCCGGTGGCGAAACAACAGTTGCGCGGGTCATGGCTGCGCGCGTGAGCGTGGATGCATCGAGTGCGACCAAGGCGCTTGTATTAACGTTGAAACCGGTTGCCGTGGACGTGCACCTTAACCCCGTTGACGGCGTAACAGTAGCACCGGTAACGGTTCGAGTAGCGATCGCTCCCAAGACGTGACGGAGAAGTATTGAACAAACTGTTTGGCACTGACGGCGTTCGCGGCGTCGCCAATGAATTTTTGACTGCTGAGCTGGCCTTTGCGCTGGGTAGAGCGGGAGGCTATGTGCTCGCTCGACACGGAGCGCGTCGCCCTGTCGTTGTTGGACGAGATACTCGCTGTTCTGGACCAATGTTGGAAGCCGCACTGTGTGCCGGGATCTGTTCGATTGGCTTGGACGTTTTATTGCTCGGCATCGTGCCTACGCCCGGGGTTGCCTGGCTGACGCGCTGGCTCAAAGGCGCGGCCGGCGTTATGATTTCGGCGTCACACAATCCAATTGAAGATAATGGTATCAAGTTCTTTAGCGAAGCCGGGTACAAGCTGTCGGATTCGCTTGAAGATGAGATTGCCGCACATGTTGATGACTCAGCGGCCTTGCCTCGGCCGATTGGTTCGCGCATCGGCACCATTGAAGATCGTCGCCGGTCGATCTCGGCGTACGCCGAGCATTGTCATGGACTCGGTCGCGATCTCACTGGAAAAACAATTGTCGTCGATGCGGCGCACGGAGCCGCTTACGACCTAGCGCCTAAAGTGTTTGCTCGCTTGGGCGCGCACGTCATCAAACTGCACTGCACGCCTAATGGAAAAAAGATCAACGTTCGCTGCGGTTCAACCGACCTCTCCGATCTGCGCACGAGCGTTCTTGCACATCCGGGAAGCGTAGGCATAGCATTTGACGGCGACGCAGATCGAGCGCTCTTTATTGACGAAAATGGTGAAGAAGTCACAGGCGACCACGTCCTTGCAATGCGTGCCCAGGATCTGCTCTCGCGGGGTGAACTATCGAACCAGACAGTGGTTGCCACCGTCATGAGCAATATTGGCCTGGAACGCGCGCTCGAAGAGATGCAAGTGAAGTTACTTCGAACGCCCGTGGGCGATCGTTACGTGCTCGAGGCGATGCGCAGCGGCGAATTTCGTCTGGGTGGCGAGCAATCGGGGCATATCATCGATCTGCAGGCAAATACGACTGGCGACGGCATCGCGACTGCGGTTAGCGTGGCGAGCCTTGTCGGTGCCGGCCGACGCATGGCGGACGTTGCGCAGATCATGCGCCGTCACCCGCAAGTGCTCATCAATGTCACCGTTGCTGACAAGACATGCGTCGAAAAAAATGGCGCGATTCTGCAATTGATCGCAGATGCGCAATCAATGCTGGGAAAGAGTGGTCGCATTTTGGTCCGTCCATCTGGAACGGAACCGTTAATCCGAGTCATGATAGAAGGACCAGAAGAAGCGCAAATTAGATCGCTTGCGCAACGCGTCGCTGACGGCATCAAAGCAGCGCAGTAGGCCATCGAGAGTTTGGTCGGAGAGCAGGCAGGATTCGCTTGTCCCGTCTCCCAAGTTGCCGGTCGCCAGACGTGATATGAGGCACGGTTATTGCCCATTTGTGTTGGCTATAATTTAGGAGAACGCCGGGTACAATACTGGCGTCGATTATCAATAGCGATAGGCCGCTAGACAAACCGGCCTCGCACCAGTCAAGCCGAATCCGCTTCACGCAGTCGCGGCGATGCGGAACGGGGGATCCCAGTGGAATCTGGGGTGAATCTGCAGGGCTGCAGAGGCGCAATCTTTCTGCGCTAACCCGTCAACTAACCCCGTAGGCGTCGAGAGAGGATATGTTGCGAAATTCAATAGTCCGCTTTAGCTTTGCGCTTGCCTTTAGTCTAACGCTCACCACTCCCGTCTTTGCGGCTACGGCAACCTATACAGTCGTGCAGGGCGATACGCTGTCATCGATCGCGCAGCGCAAGCATCTAAGCGTCGATCAACTTGTTCGCTATAACCACTTGAGCAATGCAGATGACCTGAGTGAAGGTCAAGTCCTAAGGCTGGCAGCTCCGCATCGCGCGGCTGCTGGTCGTCACACGGTTGCGGTCAAGCATAGCCACACCGTAGCAGTCAAGCATGTAAGAAAAGTTGCGCTCGGGCAGCACACACACATCCGACACTCACGCGCGACCACTCACGTTGCGATGGCGCAACGTCAAGCACTCTGGGTTGCGCTGCATACGGGAACGTCGACGCCTGATTTCTTTGTGCCCAGCTTTAATGCTGCGCAACGAGCGATCGCTCTTGAGCTGGGACTCACAAACACCGCTTTGCGCTACCTTGGCGTACCTTATGCGTGGGGCGGCGAATCGTTCAGCGGCGTGGACTGCTCGGGTTTTGTTCAGGCCGTTTTCCGCCGTAACGGCGTTGAACTACCGAGAACAGCAGACGCGCAGTTTGAGATCGGCCACCACGTTTCGGCCAGTGGCTTACTGCCGGGCGATCTGGTCTTTTTCGAAACGTATTCTGAGGGCGCGTCGCATGTGGGGATCTATCTCGGCGGTGGTCGCTTTGTGCACGCGTCGGCTTCGGACGGCGTTCGCATAGACTCACTTTCGGAAGACTATTATTCTAGCCGCTATCTTGGCGCCAGACGCGAATCTTTGTAAAGTCGTTACCGAAGCGTGAAATAATGTAGCTTTGGCGCAACTCTAGAACAGCCGAATTCGCTAGGGCTTTCGATTCAAAAATGAATCGAGGCCTTTTTTTTGCGTGTACCATGTGGTTTCATATCCCTGTAACCAGCCTAGTGTGTGGCCGGTTGGCGTCCTTCACGTTCAGATGAGGAGCTCTTTTATGTTGTCTATGGGGAAGCAGGCGAGATCATTTTTGGTCGCCGCCAGTTTGGCTTTCGGCATCTTCCTATTAGGTGCGTGTAGCGGGGGCGGTGGCGGCAGCTCACTGGCGCCAACTCCGCAACAGCCCGCGCTCGTACCACCACAATCAGTGCACGATCAAATTCCGCTTTCAGATGTTGGTAAGGCAATAGCCTTGCCTCCGCTTGCGGGCTACGCAGAGTCGATTACGTTGACTTCAAACTCTGCACCAGCCGGCACCAACCTCGCTTTGACGATCTCCACCAACATGCCCAAGGGAGTTCCCGCGATGCCACCGGATTTCAAAGAAACGCAGGGCTTCCTGTACTTCTCAATTTCTTCATCGAAGACAGTGACGCTCAACGGCTTCCCGGGCTTCACGCTCACGATTCCACCGGGTCTGACATGGGATGGCGGCACGCTGCACTTAGGGTTCTATGATCCAAGTACTGGCTGGCAAGAGATCGGCGACGTGAGCCTCTCAGGCCGCACGATGACGTTTACGCCAACGAAGGCACCGCTCACCCTGAAAGCCGGCGTAAATTATGTCGTGGTTCCGTTTGCTTGTGTCGAGCCGTC
>JBPYDX010000248.1:0-6684 GCA_051986115.1 Candidatus Eremiobacteraceae bacterium | reverse complement strand
CAGCGCCTCTTTTGCCATGCGGTCGGCTTCAGGTCGACGATACTGCAGTTGCAATAAAACGTCGACCGCCTCGGCTACGAAGTCGGGCGTAACCTCCGCTGGGCGCGCCTGTGTCTCACCCTGAATCAAGCCAAAGCGTGCGACCTTGCCCTGCAGCTTGGCGATGATGTCTTTGGCCTTCTGCCCGCCGATGCCCGGCAAACGCCGTAGGCTAGCCTGATCGCCGTCGTCAATATAACGCGCGATCTGTGCCATCGGCAACGAAAAAGCTTTGGCTGCTGTCTTCGGACCAATGCTAGCGACGGTTAACAGCGCTTCGAAAAATTCACGCTCGATGGCGTTCGTGAACCCGACGAACATCGCCGATCCGCGATTGCCGTCGATTTGCAGATAGGAAAAGATTTCGAGCTTGATCGGATCACCTAAGCTAACGCCTGACAATTTGTCCACAACGCATCGCGGCACGAGGATGTCGTACCCGAGGCCGCCCGCTTCAACGAGCACAGAATTCTCGTTTTTTTCGCGCAGGATCCCTTCGATACGAGAAAACATGCTAACGGCTCACCCGCTGTCTTTGACCATTTGACGTTCTTCTGCCATGCGCAATCGCAAGGGCGAGAGCGTCGGTGACGTCGGGCGGTGTTGGCCGCCGGCGCAGGCGCAGCGCCTGAACTACCATTGAGGCGACTTGCTCTTTACTTGCCGCGCCGTTGCCAACGAGTGCGCGCTTTACTGCCGTCGCCGAGTAATTGTAGACGGGCATATCACTCGTAGCCGCCATGCATACCAGCGCTCCGCGAGCGTGCGCCATCATGATAGCCGTGCGTGGATACGCGGTTCTCGAAAAAACTTCCTCAACAACCATCACATCGGGTTCTAACGCTTCGATAACCTCTGACAGACCGCGTTGCAACTCAGCTAATCGCTTTGCTATATCGACACCTCTCGCCGCGACGATGACGCCGCCTTCGATGAGTCGCATCGCACTTCCATCGCAATCAACGACACCATAGCCCGTCGTATTGAGGCTTGGGTCGATACCCAAAATCCTCAATCTAGTGGCCCCCTAGCGTCAAGTCAACCGTCGTTACCCCAGCTGCCGGTGATGTTCCGGCGGCCGGATCGCATTTGGTGACACGGGCGTTGGGCGGGCTCCCAGGAGTCACGATGACTCGGTTAACGGTAAAGCCTGCTTTGGCGAGGGCGGCGCGAGCGTCATCGAGGTTCATTCCGATGACGTTTGGTACGACAGCGGGCCCCGCAACCGGCGATGCTTGAGCAGATGCGCTGGCTGAGGGCGACGGTGATGAGGGAGCCTGGGCAATAACGATGTCGACGCTGGAACCCTGCGGCGCTTGGCTGTTGGCGTCGGGATGTTGGCCGACCACGGTGCCTGGACTGGTGTCAGTTACGGCCGCATAGGCGAGCGATCCAAGAGCTAGCCCCGTTTGTTCGAGCTTTGCCCTGGCATCGTCGACGCTTGATCCAACGACGTTTGGAACTGTCACGGCGTTAGGCCCTGCACTTATGTCGGCGGTAATCGTTGAGCCTGGCTGGGCATCGCTGCCACCCGGCGGGTCCTGATCGATTACCGTGCGCGCGGGTATGTCGACGCTAGGCATAATATTCGTCTGCAACTTCAAACCGAGTCTTTTTACCTCGACTTGCGCATCGTCAATTAACATCGAGACGATATTTGGCACTTTCACGGTTAAGGGACCGGAACTGACGTAAAGCGCCACCGTGCCACCCTTATCGACTGGACTTTGTGGGGCGGGATTGGTTTGTGCGACCAACCCCCGCTTCACCGTCGAAGAATGTACGGATGTAGCGATGCGCGCTACAAGCCCAGCGCTCGTCAGTGTGGCTGTCGCCGCTTTCACATCGCGGCCAACGATATTTGGCACGAGCACTCGAGCGGGACCCGTGCTCAAAAATACGACAACCGGATCGGTCGTTTTTACTTTTGCACTGGGTGCCGGGTCGGACCCATCAACTAAACCAGCCGCTACCGTCGAATCTTCGCGCTCGCGAAATACCACGCTATCGATCCCTACGTCGTGCAATGCTGCAACTGCATCGACTTGCGACTTACCAGTGAGATCCGGAACCGTAAGGCCGTGTGAGGAGGCCACGCGCGCGGCCGCGATGAGCGCAATAATAATGATAGCAATGAGGCCGCCACCGGCAAACGCAATCATGCGGCGGGTCTGCCATACAGGTTGCGGTTGCGGCAAATCGACCGGTGGTTTTTCCAAGGAGGGGAAAGATCTGCGACGCAACACGGCGGTTGAAGAATCCGAACCCGGCGCTTCGTCCAGCTCTTCGCTTGAGGCGCGCCCGCAGCGGCGCAGAGCAGCGAGTGCTTCTCCAGCGCTTTGATAGCGGTCGCCCGGCGCTTTTTGGAGCAGTTTGATGATGGTTGCGCGCAGCTCCGGACTGATATCTTCGCAGTATTCCCGGGGATCCGGAATAGGTGAGTTGACATGCGCCATGGCGACGCCCAACGCCGTCTCCGCGATATAGGGTTGGCGCCCGGTCACCATTTCGAAAAGCACGACTCCTAAGCTGTAGAGATCGCTTGCAGGAGTCAGCGAGCCACCGGAGAGCTGCTCCGGCGAGCAATAGGGGATCGAGCCCATAATCGCCTCGACGCCCGACAGCGTCGCCGCATTTGCCGCGCGCGCAATACCGAAATCGGTAACGCGCACTACATCATCCGGAGTGATTAAGACGTTTGATGGCTTAATGTCGCGGTGCAGCAGATCTGCTCGATGTGAAGCTCCGAGCGCAAGACATATCTGGCGCGCATAACGCAGCGCAACCGATTCTGGCAACTTCTTCTCGCGCGCAATGAGGGTCGCCAAGGTCTCGCCTGCGACATACTCTTCAACGATGTAGTGTGAACCCTCAACTTCGCCGACGTCGTAGGTGTTGACGATGTTGGGATGCGAAAGTTTTGCCGCAGCTCGCGCTTCTTCATAAAAGCGCAGAACGAACGATTGATCGGCTGCATGCTGCGGTCGTAATACTTTGACTGCCACCTGGCGGCGTAACAGCAAATCGTACCCACGATAGACGACGGCCATACCGCCTTCACCGATGGTGGCATCCAGCCGGTAGCGATTGTTGAGAATCTTATCTATCATTGATATAGCGGTAAAACGCTCGCCAGTATTTTGCCGGCAAGTGGCGCGGCTACAACTCCTCCATAACCTGCATCCTCAACGACGACTGCGACCACCAGTCGTGGCGCTTGCGCCGGTGCAAAACAAACAAACCAGGCATCCGGCGCACCACCAGGATGCGTTGCGGTGCCGGTTTTCCCGGCGACGGTTACGTTCGGCAACCTTGCTGCAGTTCCAGTTCCGTACTTCACGACGGCGATCATGAGGTCACGCATTGAGGCGGCTGTCGTCTGCGAGATTGGCTGAGCCCAGATCACCGGTACCGTGCGGATTGGCTGCTTGCCGTACGCCCGGATCTCTTTCACCAAAGCCGGCCGCATCAAAATGCCGCCGTTGGCAATCGCGCTCGCGACAAGCGCCATGCGCAGCGGCGTGACCGCAAGACCATCTTGTCCAAAAGCCATCTGGGCGAGCTCGGAGTCGGAAACCGTATTGGATGGCGGTACCTCATCCTTACTGACCGGCGTTATAAGGCCCTCATCCTCGGCCACGCGGAAGCGATGGAGGTAGTCATAAAAAGTGTCAACTCCTATGCCCACGCCGATCTGCGCGAAGTCAACATTGCTTGAAAGTGCAAATGCACCAGTCAGCGATTGATAACCAGTGACCTCCTTCTCGGCATTGTGTAAGGTAAACCCACCAATGTTGTAATAGCCAGGGTCGCTAAAATAGTCATCCAGCGTGAACGTTCCACTGTCAAGCGCCGCGCTCGCCGTCACCATTTTGAAGGTCGAACCTGGCGGGTAGAGCCCGGCAAGCGAGCGGTCTAAGAGCGGCGCGTCGTTGCGATTGGTGCGCAGCTTGTTCCACGACGTGGCAAGCTTGTTAGGGTCAAAGGTCGGTCTATTGACGAGCGCCAGCAGCGCACCAGTGCGTGGGTCCAAAACGATCGCCGCACCTCGAATGCCTTGGGGAAGAATTTGGTCGACAACCTGCGAGATATCGCGGCGCAGTGTTAGAACAACTTGTCCGCCGCGGCTTTGAGCAGACGGTTGTGGCCGCGCGAAAAACGATGCAATGCCATTCTGGTCGGCATCCAGCATACTTGGTGCCAGAACCGGATCAAGCGCTGCCTCAAGCCCTGAATCTCCATAAATCGGTGAGGAATAGCCAACGACCTGTGCGAGTGCGCCACCTGCGTCGTAAACGCGGCGGTCTCCAGCGCTGCGTGCTAAGGGCAGCCCAGCCGCATCAAGCAACTCGCCACGCAAGCGCACGCTTTGCGCCTTGCGCGGATCGCCGGGGCGCTCTTGAATCTCGTTACGCTGGATGAGTTGCACCCGAGCTTCTTGTGCCGCGAGAATGAGAAAAATTGCGATAAAGGCGTACGTGACTCGCAGAATGCGACGTTTCATCGCACCCCGACGCGGGGCCGAACGTACTCTTGCAGCGATCGCACGGTAACGCCTGAGCCCGCGCGTGCCTCTAGGGCGATGAGCAATGCGCGCACGGTATCGAGCGACGTCAAACACGCGACTCCGCACTCGAGTGCCGTGTGCCGTATTCGATAACCATCAGACTGCGCCACTGCAGTAACGGCAACGTTGTTCACGACGAGGTCCACGCCGCCGTCGGCGATGAGATCAACCACGTGGGGCGAGCCCTCGGAAATCTTATTCACTCGGCGAGCTGAAATCCGGTGCTCTTGCAAATACTGCCATGTGCCCGGCGTTGCGAACAGGCTGAAATCCATGTCAGCCAAAGTGCGTGCGATGGGCAGCACCGCTTCTTTTTCTTCATCGGCAATAGAGAGTAAGATTGTTCCGCCCGGCGGAGGCAATGCGATGCCGGCGCCAATGAGCCCGCGCAACAATGCTCCGGCGTACGACGTGTCGATACCCAGCACTTCGCCAGTTGATTTCATTTCCGGACCGAGCATGGTCTCGATGCGGCGCAACTTAGAGAATGAGAACACCGGCACTTTCACCGCTACAAAGTCTGGCGGCCCTAAGAGGCCGGTCTCAATGCCGATGTCGGTCAATTTTTTCCCAAGTGCGACAGCGGTTGCCGCTGCGACCAGTGGAACCCCTGTGAGTTTAGCGATGATGGGAACCGTGCGACTGGCGCGCGGATTTGCCTCGATGACAAATAACTCGTTATTCTTAACGATGTATTGGACGTTGATGAGGCCGCGAATGCCAAGCTCCGCGCAGAGCCGATAGGTTACATCTGCGATGCGCTCTTGCATGGCCACCGAGATGCTTTGTGGCGGGTAAACCGCCATTGAGTCTCCCGAGTGAATGCCGGCGCGTTCGACATGTTCAAAAATCCCGGGGATACAAATATTGTGCCCGTCAAAAACAGCATCGACTTCCACTTCGGTGCCTGAAATATACTTATCCACGAGCAGCGGAGCGCCGCGGCGAATGGGCGGCGCGCTTTCCGCGTAGGCAGCTAATTGAGCCTCACTGTAGACGATTTCCATGCCGCGACCACCCAGTACGTACGATGGCCGAACTAGGACGGGCAATCCGATCGAGCGCGCGATTTCGCGAGCTTTACGGAATGAACCAGCCGCCTGTCCTTGTGGGCGTGCCACGCCAAGACGCGAAAGCACGGCATCAAATTTCTTGCGATCCTCTGCTAGATCGAGCGCCGTTTGGCTTGTGCCGAGCAACGCGATCCCACGCTGTGTGAGCTCGCGCGCCAGATTGATCGGCGTTTGACCTCCGAAGCCGAGGAGCGTCCCGTCTGCCCCAGTGGCGCGCACTGCATGCTCGACTTCGTCGGCGCAGGGTGGCTCGAAAATCAGCACATCAGAAATGTCGAAGTCGGTACTGACCGTCTCGGGGTTGTTATTAATCATCACCGCCGCGACGCCAGCGTCGTGCAGCGCCCAGGCAGCATGCACGCATGAATAGTCAAACTCGATGCCTTGGCCGATGCGAATGGGTCCACTGCCGACAACGACGACAGCCCGCCGATCGGGGCGGCGCAATTCTTCTCGCTCGCCTGCGGTTGCGTAGTAGTATGGCGATTGAGCCGGGAACTCGGCGGCTGCGGTGTCCACCATTTTGTAAACGATAGGCGCTGCCTGGGCGCCCGCCCTGACGTTCTCTAGCGAAAGACCGCTCAAGCGCGCGATGGTTGAATCTGCGTATCCCATTTCGCGTGCGGCAAGGATCGGCGAAGCAGATGGTTTTCCGTTCTCACGTTGCGTCCCCAAGCTGCACAGCGTCGCTTCCATCTCTACCAGCTCTTTGATTTCCCACAGCCAAAAGCGATCGATCGTGCTCTGGCGCGCTATCTCGTCAGGATTGCGGCCACGCCGTAGCGCTTCAGCCACGACAAAGAGACGTTCGTGCGTCGGCGAGGCGAGAACATCATCAAGCTCGTCATCACTCCAATGCTCGTACTCACCGCCGGTGAGTGTGTCGCGCCCAACGTCAAGTCCGCGAATCGCTTTGAGCAAGGCTGCGCCAAACGTGCGGCCAATCGCCATGACTTCCCCGGTTGACTTCATCTGCGTGCCCAGACGAGAGTCGGCCAACGGGAA
>JBPYDX010000247.1:0-3095 GCA_051986115.1 Candidatus Eremiobacteraceae bacterium | reverse complement strand
CGGCCGGTTGAACATAGGCAGCGTGATAACAGAACCGCGCGTCCGCTTCGAACACGTTGTCAAAGAATACGAGGCGGGCAAACGAGTCGTCGACCAAGTGTCCTTCGATGTTCCGGCCGGCGCGTTTGTCGTGCTCTTAGGGCCGTCGGGCTGCGGGAAGACCACGTTGCTCAAAACCGTCAACCGGCTTGTTGACCCAACGGCTGGATCGACCCTTGTTAATGGCAAGGATGTGCGTTCGCTCGATCCCACAACACTGCGCCGCGGTATTGGCTATGTCATCCAGCAAATCGGTCTGTTCCCGCACATGACTGTAGCGGCGAACGTTGGTGTGGTACCCTCACTGCTGGGCCAAGATCGCGATGCCATTTCGAATCGCGTGAAGACGATGCTCGAGCTCGTCAACCTTCCGCCTGACCAGTTCAGCAAGCGATTTCCGGCGGAACTCTCCGGCGGCCAACAACAACGTGTTGGGCTAGCGCGCGCGCTTGCCGCCGATCCCGCAATTTTGCTGATGGACGAACCGTTTGGGGCGCTGGATGCAATTGAGCGCACGCGGCTGCAGACCGAGTTGCGAATGCTCCATCATCGATTACAAAAAACCGTACTCTTTGTTACGCACGATATCGAAGAGGCGCTGCGCCTAGCAGACTCGATCGTTGTCATGCGTAATGGGCGAGTCGTTCAATACGCACCGCCGCTTGAAATTTTGGCGCGGCCCGCTGACGCTTTTGTTGCTGAGCTTGCGGGTGCAGGCGATCTGGTTCGCCGATTCAGCTTGATCACCGTCAGCGATGCATTGCGCAATGGCAGTGACTCCGCAGCAGCGGTGCCGGCTAGCCTACCGGTCGTCGATGCACACAACGACTTGCGAGCGGCATTTTCCGCCATGCTCGCGGCGGGCACGTTGCAAGTGCGGGTCGTCGACGAATCCGGCGCTGTCGTTGGGGCGCTCTCCTTTGAGAAACTGTTACAAGCGGCTCGAGCAGCCCGCACAGCTGGGGCGCCGTGACCTACCTCTTCCGCCACATCGATATTGTTGCTAACTTGACGCTTGAACATCTTGCGCTCGTCGCAACCGCGCTTGTAATCGCGCTGTGCATCGCCGTGCCCGCCGGTATTGCTGCCGCGCGCTATCGCCTTATCGCCACGCCAATGCTTGGCGTTCTCGGCATTATCTATACGATTCCAAGCTTGGCATTATTTGCATTGTTGATTCCGCTCGAAGGTCTTGGCTTTTGGACCGCGGTAACGGCGCTGGCCGCATACGCACAAATGATTTTGGTTCGAAACACGGCGCTCGCGTTGCGCGGCGTCGATGCTTCGGTCATCGAGGCCGCACGTGGGATGGGGATGAGCCCAGCCCAAATGTTGTGGCGCGTGCAGCGTCCTCTCGCTACGCCTGTCTTTGTGGCGGGGGTGCGTCTAGCGACGATCTCACTTATCGGCATTGCGACGATTGCGGCGTGGATAAACGCTGGCGGCTTAGGGACGCTTGTGCTCGATGGGATCGAACATGACTATCCCGATAAAGCGGTAGCCGGAGCTATTGCCGCCGTCGTACTTGCTGTTGCAGCCGATATTCTCTTTCGCCGGATCGAAAACGCGTCGGCCCGCTGGCGCCTACTCAATACCTAGGTGCAATACAAGAGATTACAGGCGAACCGGTTTTGTGCATCCATTAAGGCGCGCTCCAAAGAAAAGCCTGAGCGGCTTGCGAGTGCCCGGATATCGTCGAGCGAAAACTTGTAAGACGACTCTGTGTGGATGGTCTCGCCCGCTGTGAAGCTCACGTCGAGATCCAGCGCGCCGATCTTCACTTGTTGATCGCGCGTACTCACTATGTGCATCTCAATCCGGCTTGCGGCCTCGTTGTAGAACGCGCGGTGAGTGAAGCTACGCAGTTCAAACGTGCCGTTAAGATCTCGATTTATGCGTTCGATAACATTCAGGTTAAATGCCGCGGTGATGCCCAAGGCATCATCGTAGGCAGCTTCCAACACCGCACGATCTTTTTTTAGATCGGTACCAAGCAGCAGCACGTCATCTGGCAAAAGTACTTCGCGAATGGCTTTGAGAAAACGCTGCTGCTCTGGCGGATCAAAGTTGCCGATGTTTGATCCCAGAAAAAGAGCCAGCGAACGGGATCGCGTCCCAGACCCGGCTTGCGCATGCCCTAAGCGGTTAAGACCTTCATAGTAGTCAGCTTCCAAACTTCGCACTGTTAATGTCGGATAATCCGCCGCAAGCGCTTTTGCAGTTGCGTCGAGTGAACTTCGTGAAATGTCAATGGTTACGTATTCAAGGTTCGGGCGCTGGCGTAGTGCGGCCCCAATCAAAATGCGCGTCTTTACGGCGCTGCCGCTGCCAAGCTCGATAAGTCGCTCGGGTTGCACGGCCGCAATAATGTCGTCTGCGTGCGCGATAAGTATTTGTGACTCGGCTCGCGTTAGGTAGTATTCGGGGAGCAATGTGATCGCTTCAAACAAGAGCGACCCTAATTCATCATAGAAATATTTAGCAGGCAATGTTTTTGGCCGCGCGGTCAATCCGGCTCGCACGTCGTCGGCAAAAGGCATCGCGGCTGATTCGCACAGGGCACGCGCACCGCCCCCTTAACGGAGCTTAAATTTCCTGATCTGCGCTTTCCGAGGTGGAATGACTGCGGCGCACAAAGGTGTGCGCGTGGAAGAGTCAGTGGCCTTAGACGACGGGACGGCGACGACGCTTGAGTCGTGGGGCACGTCCGGTCCAGCAGTGATTTGTGTTCATGGCATTACAAGCTCGCGCAAGTCGTGGATTCGGACAGCCCAAGCACTGGCTGATCGATACCGCATTTTTGCTTACGACCAGCGCGGTCACGGGGACTCAGCCCTCACTATAGGCCCAATGACGCTGCAACGCTCGCTCGACGATCTACGCGCGGTCGCTGCTGCTGTCGGATCTCCCGCTGCTTTGATTGGTCACTCCTGGGGCGGTGCCGTGGCATTGCTTGGGGGACGCGAGCTGTTTGCAACTAAGGTTGTTGCCATCGACCCAATGGTGCGTGTCGAACCCGGAACCTGGCGACGCGAATATCTCGACGACACCGAATC
>JBPYDX010000246.1:0-7363 GCA_051986115.1 Candidatus Eremiobacteraceae bacterium | reverse complement strand
CTCCACGAGCAGTGGCTGCAGGACAGCGTTTCGCGCTCCAAGCGCAACGTCATACGCGGCATGCACTACGATATGCGCATGGCAAAGTTCGTCCAAGTGCTGTTGGGCAAGATTTTCGACGTCATCGTCGACGTGCGGGAAACGTCACCCACTTATAGGAGGTGGCAAGGCTTCGAGCTCAGCGCCGACAATCACCACCAGCTCTACGTGCCAAAAGGTTTTGCTCACGGGTTTTTGGCGCAAAGCGACGACGTGATCGTTCACTACAAGATGACCGCAGAGTACGATCCCAAAACAGAAAGAGTCTTGAGCTGGCGAGATCCACAGGTCGGCATCATTTGGCCGCTCGAGGGTGAACCGATTCTCTCTCCCAAAGACGCAGCTGCGTAGAAAGAACACGATGGCAGTCGCTCAACGCAAAGACACCGGGGTTTTCATAAAGCGCTCGATGAGCGCACTTGCCGAGGAAGAACACCAGGCGCACGGTCCGACGCTGCGTCGAGCGCTTGGGCCGTGGGCGCTTATCGCTATCGGTCTTGGGAACATGGTAGGCGCGGGAATTTTCGCCACCATCGGGGATGGGGCGCATAACCTAGCTGGCCCCGGTGTGATCTTGTCCTTTCTGATTGCCGCCGCTATCAGCGCGTTTGCCGCGCTCTGTTATGCGGAAATAGCGTCCATGGTTCGTGTCGCCGGCAGCGCCTACACGTACACCTATGCCACGGTAGGCGAGCTGATAGCCTGGATCATTGGATGGAACCTCATTTGGGAATATGGCATGGCGTCCGCGCCCGTCGCTAGCACCTTTTCGTCCCACATTCAAAATTTCTTAACAAATGTGAATATCAACATACCATTGTGGGCGACATCCGCATACGACCCCAGCGCACACACCTATTTTGACGTTATCGCGTTCCTCTCGGTCGTTGGTTTCTCGGCTTTGCTCGCGCTGGGCATTCGTGAATCCGCCGGAACGAATTCGCTGCTCGTAATTCTTAAGATGGGTGTGCTCGTCGCCTTTATCATCATTGGCGCACCTTTTATCAATCCGGCCAATTGGCACCCATTCTTTCCGCACGGCTGGATCACTCATAGCGCAAGCGGGCCTATCGGTGTGATCCCCGGAGCGTTTATCGTGTTCTTTGCTTTTGTCGGATTTGACGCGGTGACAACCGCGGCGGAAGAAGCGAAAAATCCTCAACGTGATGTGCCAACGGGCGTGCTCGGCGCGCTTGCGCTCGGAGCGCTATTCTACGTTTCGATTGCGGTCGTGCTCACAGGCATGCAGCCATCATCCGCCATCGATGTTGGTGCGCCGCTACCCAAAGCATTGGAAGCAGTGCATCGCGGCGGCTGGGCGGGCCTACTCATTGCGGGCGCGATCATCGGTACGTCATCAGTAATTTTGACAGGACTGCTTGGTCAAAGCCGAATTTTTTTCGTCATGGCGCGCGATGGCTTGTTGCCGAAGGCAATCGCAACCATTCACCCCCGCTTTCGCACGCCTGCGCGCATGACCATGATTGTCGGACTTATCATCGGCTTGATCGCCGGTTTTGTGCCGCTCGGGCAGCTGTTAGCGCTCGTAAATCTCGGCACGCTCAGCGCGTTTATTTTAGTCGCCGTTGCGGTGCTGGTGCTGCGACGCACGCAGCCCGAGAGGCCACGCCTGTTTCGCACGCCGCTCGTTCCCTTTGTGCCCGTCGCTGGTATTCTCACGTCGCTGTTTTTGATGATCTTCGGTTCCCAGACCATCACGTGGATATTTTTTGGGCTGTGGATGGGACTCGGACTTGTGATCTACTTCCTCTACGGCTACCGCCACAGCGAGGAGCGCAAGGCCGCCGCGTCTGCTGAACTAACGAAGATGTAAGCTAGGGTTGAGGACCGCCAGGATCGGCGCCGGTTGTGGTTCCGAAGCCGTCGCTTGGAACCGCGGCATCAAGAGAAACCGCGCACTGCTGGTGGTCCTTCACGCTGCCGGCGATGTGCTTCGTCTGGCCAGTGTAGTGAAGCGTGTCGCGCATTTCTGCCTGCATTGAGACCAAGCGGTGATTGTCGCGGTCGTAATTGAGCTGTGCGCTAATGTGCCCTGTGCCGGTTGCATAGCCAAGCGGATCTCCACTAGCAGTCATGACGGGCTCTTTCATCGGAACTGTGCCGCTGGCATCAATGGTATAAATCGTTGCGCCCTCGACCGAGCGAACGCCGGTCACTGTAAACTGCATGTAGGGCCGAGCAGTCATGCCGTAGAGTTTTGTTCCAAGCTTTCCAGACCAATGATCGCCCACTTTAAGTTCGTCACCTGCGTTCATCGACGAGTCACCTAGGAAAGGTAACGGCAGTAAAAACAGGCCGCCAAGCTTACCCGTGTCGCGCTTCACGATACCAGCGTTGTCGATGAGCGTCCAGCTTTGACCATCTTTTGTAAACGGTTTTGCACCGGGAACGATTGCTGTAATTGATCCCGAGCGGTGCACTGTTAGGCCTTGATCGCTTGTCTTGGTGACTGAAATGTCTTCGTGACCTTTGACGGTGCTGGGCGCAGTCGCTTGATTAATCTTGCGGCCAAAAGCATCTTTGCCTGCGATGCTTTGCGACATGACAGCGTGCAGAGTGTACCCAAACGTCTCGCCGACTTTGCGCGCTTGTGGTGGCACTGGCATGGAATTGGTATCGCTCACATCCGCAACATTAAACGGAATCGCGAGAACTGCGGCGGCTACAATCGCTAATATTAACACTCGTGCGGCAGCTCCTTAAGACACGCGGGATGGTCGCATAAGAAAAATCGGTCGCTTAGTAAGCGCCGTAGGTTTGCTTTAGCGATGAGGACGGCGCTACCCTTGCATCGCACTCTTCGGGACAACGAAAAAGGTCGCAGAGTTTATGACTTGCCTTGCTACTATAATCGTCGCGGAGCTCGGCCTTCAGGCGTGCCTCGCTCACACAATCTCCGTGCGGGCCATCACACGATTTTAGAGGAGCGCGCAATCGCGGCGCAAACTGACGCCATCATTAATGCGTGCAGTGAAAGGCGGGCTCATGTTTGCTTACTCTTACCGTAATACATTGCAACTTTGTGTCGGTGCTTTCATCATCGTGGCTTTAGCGAGCTGCGGCGGTGGCGGCGGAAGCTCAGCTCCTCAGAATAATGCAACCGTGGCTCCGCCTGCTAGCCCCATGACTGAAACGCAAAAAGAAATTTCAGCGCTGCCGTTATCCCACCAAGCGCCTATGCCGAAGGGGCTCAACTGCAAGGGTAACGTCGTTTGGGCCAACACGGCGCGCAAGACATATCATCAAAGCGGCGACCCGTACTTTGGCCGGACGAAGCACGGCGAATACATGTGCCAAGCAGCAGCCGACGCCGCGGGCTATCATCTCGCGGGGAGTCACCACCATCATAAAAGCAGCAAGAGCAGTAGCAGCTCCGACAGTTCCGGCGACGAATAGCTAATGCTCTTCGATGCTCGACACCACGTACGACGGCGCGCCACACGCGCCGTAGGCTAGCTGCGACAACTCGCCTCGAACAATAATCGTATCACCGCTTTGGAGGTCACTTGTTTGGTCGGGAGCGTCTAGCACGATGCGCGCTCCCCACAGCTCTTTTGCGGGATCGCCAAAGCGGAGATACGTACACTGCAGGCCCCGCTCGACTCGCCCAGCGATCCACGAGAAATCCGCTGCATGTCCGTATACGGGATAGTTGCCCGTTGCAACCGGCAAGGGCGGCGGCGTCGCGAGCGTCTTGTGCACGGGAGAACATGCCGCCATCATCGCAAGCATCAAACGAAGTACAGCCAAGCGGCGTTGTCTCAACGCGACCCTCGTGGGGATGAGGCCTTACCTCGACGCGACCGAAAGGAAGGGTTGGCTAGCGTAAAAGATTTGCGGCAATATGCCGAGCACGAGCGTTCCAAGCGCACCGGCTGCAACTGCGATCCAAGGTGCCAATGCGTTGCCCGTTGGGGCGAGCGCCTCGTCTGAGGGGTAGGCGTACATGTTCCACACGACTTTGCCGTATACATAGAATGAAATAAGCGTACCCACAATCAGGGCAGCTGCCATAGCTACGCCCCATGGTCCGCCGCTAAGAGCTTGCTGCAAAAGCAAAATCTTTCCATAGAAACCGGCGGTCGCTGGGATGCCGGCAAGCGAGAAAAAGAAGAGCGCCATGGCGGCTGCAGGCCAGGGCCGGCGGAAGTACAGTCCTCGATACTCGTTCAGGTTGGCGTACGTGTCAGCTCCGTCGCCAAGCAGCGCCATTACCGCAAATGCGCCGAGATTGGTAAACGCATAGGCGATGAGATAAAAGAGCATCGTGCTCAACCCTTGTCGCCCGACTCCGCTCAGCGCTAGCACGATGTAGCCTGCCTGCGCGATGCTCGAATAGCCCAACAGACGCTTGAGATTTTGTTGGCGGATAGCGCCTAGATTGCCGACGAGCATGGAAAGAATAGCGACGACCCACAGCGGTATGAGCGCAACAGAGTCGTGGCCAAAGGCAGTGTACACGATGCGCGCAAGCACCGCAAAGACGGCAGCCTTAACAGCAACAGCCATGTAGCCGGTGATCGCTAGCGGTGATCCTTCATACACATCTGGCACCCATGTATGGAACGGCGCGAGTGCAAGCTTGAAGGCAATGCCAGCCAACAACAGCGCGAAGCCTGCGACAAACAGCGCGTTGAGCGAGGCTGCGACCGGGGCGAGTGAGCTGATGCTAATACTGCCTGCGGCGCCATAGAGCAGCGCGGAACCGAAGATAAGAAATCCAGATGCGAGCGACCCTAGCAGCACGTATTTTAATGCTGCCTCTTGCGAGGCTTCGCGTGGATAGCCTGTACCCGCGAGAACATACAGCGAGAGCGAGAGCTGCTCGATTCCCAAAAAGAGGATCATTAGGTTCGCCGCGCCCGCCAAGACCATGCCGCCGATTGTACAAAATATGAGCAAGGCCGCGAAGGCTCCAGGGTTGCCGCCATCTTCAGCTTTGCGAAGGGACGAGAGCAAAAACGTTACCACAAGCGTTAACAACAAGATCGCGTCGAATGTCCAAGAAAATCGATCGGATGCGTATGCCCCGTTCAATGTGACGAGCGACTGACCGTACAGCGGCAGCATGGTGGCAAACGAAACAAGACAGGCTACGATGCCAAGTCCAAACAGCACGTTGCGGTGTACGTTGCGAGTCACAAGGTCGACAAGGATGATGACTAAACCGCCGACCGCCAAGGCAGAAAGTGGCGCAAGCACCGGCCACGACACCGAGATCCCAAGCGGCATCATCCGCGAGTACCCCCGATTTGTGCCGACGCCTGCGGCGCCGTCACCGTGGTTGGAGTCTTGTCGTTAAACCAGCCCGGCCAAACGCCGAGAAAAATTATTCCTGCAAGCAGAGGCGCAACGAGCCACATCTCACGCGCTTTCAGTTCGAGACCTCCACTGGGCGAGCTACCACGCAACGGTCCGTGCATTGTCCCTTGAAAGAGTTTCAGCATATACACGCTCGCAAGAACTACTGCGATGAGTGCAAGCGAGGTGTACACTGGTTGCGTTTGCCAGCTTCCGATAAGAATGAGGAACTCGCCGGCAAAACCTGACAGGCCGGGCAAGCCAAGTGCGGCCATAGCAGCGATAAGCATAAACGCGGCAAGGCGCGGTGCCTGCAGACTCAAACCGCCAAACTGTGAAAGATCACGCGTACCAACTCGTTCTTCAATGAACCCGAGTAGCAAGAACAGTGCAGCTGCGATCAAGCCGTGGCTGATCATCATCAAGATGCCAGCGGACACCGAGGTAATGTCGAAAGCAAAGAACGCCAGCCATACAAGACCAAGGTGGGAAAGTGAAGTAAACGCCACAAGCGTTTTCATATCGCTCTCCCCGATTGCAGCCAGGGCTCCGTAGAGCACGCTTGCGATTGCAAGGACCAACAGCAACGGGGCCCACGTGTGTGCCGCATGTGGAAACAGGGGCAATGCGAACGCTAGCATGGCAAACAGACCAGCCTTGCTTTGCACCCCAGAAACCATCGCGACCAACGGCGGCGGCGAGTAGGTGTATGTTGCCGGCATCCAAGTGTGAAACGGAAAAGCTGGTGTTTTGATAAGAAATGCGATCGCGAACGCAGCGAAGATCCACCACTCCATTTGCGGACTCAACGCAAGCGTAAGACCTTGCACTTCGAAGGTATGCGTCTGATTAACCAGTGCGACGACCCCAAACAACAAGATGAGTCCGCCAGCGCCGTTATAAATGAGATAGCCCCACGCTGCTCGTCGCGCCTCACCGCTTCCTGAGAAGCCACTTAGCAGTAAGAAGACTGGAATCAACATCAGATCCCAGTAGATGTAAAACAGGAGCAGATCAGCGGCGGTGAACAGACCAAGCAAGGTCGTTTCAAACGCCAACAACAAGCAGAGAAATCCGCGCAAGCGCAAAGCATCGCGATACGAGAAGGCCGCCCAGATACTCACAGCTCCAACCAATGTCGTCAAAAGAACGAAGAAGATGCGCAATGCATCGATGCGCACGTGGTAGGAGGCAAGCCACGTACCTGAAATCCAGGGCACTGACTGATCGGCCGCTGTATCAGGTCCTAATTGCAGAAATGCTAACGAAAGCGCGAATGTTGCGACCGCTCCCGCAAGCGCTACAGCCTTGAGCACGCTCCTTGCAGTGCGCGGAACAAAAAGCAATACGATTGCGGTGACGAGCGGTAAGAAGATGACGGTATCGATCAACACCTTACTTCACCATTCCCGCAAGGGTCGCACCTTGGACAAAAAATAGGTAGAAGGCAAGCACGATAACCATGCCGACAACCATGGTCAATCCATAGCGGCGTAGGTAGCCCGTTTCCCAGTTGCGCATCGCTTCGCCCATGCCGGTTGTCGCTCTCACCAAGCCCGACATAAAGCCGCCGATAAGATCCGGATCAATGTATTTAGCAATGTCCGATGAAAGCGTCAGGGTTGGTACTTCGAAGAGCCAGTGATAAATTGTATCTACATAATAGGCATTGAAGAGCAGTCTCTGCACTGGTGCAAAAACTCTTCGAATTTGCAGACGAATCGCTGGTGCGCGTTCGTAGAGCAAATATGCAAGCGCTATGCCGGCGAGCGCAATAACCGTCGTGAGGATAGTAACGAACCAGTTGATCTCCCCCATGACGGGAAGCCGGCCCACATCCTCAAAGGCTCCCTGAAGGACGCGAGAAACCTCATCGCGTCCGGGTAGGACCAGCCAACCGCCGACAACAGCCAAGACCGAGAGCAAGACTGTGGGAATGACCATGGTCGTCACGCTTTGCGTATGTGGCTCGTGCTTGCCCCGATATTCACCCGTAAAGACC
>JBPYDX010000245.1:0-2762 GCA_051986115.1 Candidatus Eremiobacteraceae bacterium | reverse complement strand
TTAGCGAGCCGCGGCTTCAAAGCGACGCGTGATCGCATCCCAATCAACGACGTTCCACCATGCGTTGAGATAGTCGGCGCGCCGATTTTGATATTTCAGGTAATACGCATGCTCCCAAACGTCATTTCCCATGATGGGCGCTATGCCGCTCGACATCGGGTTATCTTGGTTTGGCGTACTCATTACCGCAAGTTTGCCATCCTTGCCGCGCACGAGCCACACCCAACCACTGCCGAACTGTTTGAGTCCCGTGTCGACGAAAAGCTTTTTGAATGCGTCATAATCGCCGAACGTTTTTCGCAGCTCGTCAGCCAGGGCGCCTTTGGGTTCGCCACCGCGCTTGGGTCCCATAATCGTCCAAAACATCGAGTGATTGACGTGGCCACCACCGTTGTTTCTAACCGCGGCGCGTATGTCTTCTGGAACCGCGTTGAGGTCGCGTAGCAAGTCTTCTGCGCCCTTGCTTGCAAGTTCGGGGTGTTTTTCGATCGCGGCATTGAGGTTGGTGACGTAGGCAGCATGATGTTTGTCATGATGCAACGTCATAGTTTCTTTATCAATGTGAGGTTCTAACGCGTCGTAGGCATACGGAAGCGGCGGTACTTCGAAAGCCATGTCATGATCCTCCCAGCAAACTAACACTGAACCGAGGAGGCTACCGAATTGTACGCTCGACTCGCATATCCTCGGCCCTCACGATGGTTTTTCCGCTGCTGTGTGGTACTCAAACAGTCCCATGCGTGTGACCGTGCGACTTTTTGCTTCGCATCGCGAGGCAACGGGAGTGCAATCGTTATCGTTAGACCTCCCCGAGGGGACTCGCGCGGATGCGACGCTCGCACTGCTGCACGAACGTTACCCGGCCCTACGTTCGGCTGCGTCAACCGTCGCGTTTGCTGTCAATCGCACGGTAGTTGAGCCGCACGCGCAGCTTCACGACGGCGATGAACTTGCGGTGTTGCCCCCTATGGCGGGTGGATGAGCACGCTCTTCCTGCTCACGTCACAGCCTCTCGATGAACCAGCGGTGACTGCTGCGGTGAGCTCTCCCGACGCCGGCGGGGTCGTGACGTTTGTTGGGCGAGTGCGCGACAACGCTCGAGGTCGCCAAGTGGTAGCCCTTGAGTACGAAGCGTATCCAGAAATGGCGCAGGAAGTTTTTGAAAAAATTGCCACCGAGGCAAAGGAGCGCTTCTCTGTACGCGAGATCGCCGTGCATCACCGCTGTGGCAGGCTAAGCATCGGCGAGCCGGCAGTTGTTATCGCTGTTTCCGCAGCTCATCGAGGTGCTGCCTTCGATGCATGTCGTTATGTGATCGATCAACTCAAACTGCGAGCGCCGATTTGGAAAAAAGAGTTCGGTCCTGACGGATCGATCTGGGTGGAAGAAAACCCCTAACGCGTTATCCTGCGATTCCCTTAAACAACAGGCCAACACCGTAGAGCACGCCGCCCACGATGACGCCTGCCAAGGTCATCTCAAGTCCCGACGACCACCAGCTTCGCAGCGTCACGAACGACTTCGCGGCGCCCACTAGAAAGTGGGCTGCAAGCGAAACGATAGCAGCCACAATAATCGCTGGAGGTCCATGCAAGAAAAAGAACGGTATCACCGGGATCAAAGCACCTAAGCCGGTGCTCAGGCCCGCGGCGAGCGCAGCTTGCGCGGGGTTACTTGCGCCGCTTGTTCCAACGCCAAGCTCTTCGACCGCTAAAACGTTGAGCATGGCCTCGGGTGTTTTCGAAAGGCGCTCGGCGAGGTCATCAGCATCCTCTTTCGCCATACCCTTAAGCTGGTAGAGTAATGATAGCTCTTCTTTTTCTTCCTCTGGATGCTCGTCGATCTCGCGGCGTTCGTGAGCTAAATTGGCTGCGGTAACTTCCGCCTGCGAGCGCTCGGCTAAGAAGGCGCCGGTCGCCATCGACACAGCAGATGCAATCGCACCAGAGAGACCTGCTGTGAGCACAAAGTTCGACTCACCGGTTGCAGCCGACACGCCGGCGATGATGCCAAAGACAGCTGCTAGTCCATCGTTGGCACCGTAAATAGCTCCGGCGATCCAGCCGGATCCACCTTGGTGCCACTTCTCGCGTCGCAAGACGCGATCAAGCTTAACTTGCGCTTCCGAACCCGCGCCGTCGCGCCGCGCGGGTGCCTGTTGCATCTCTCTGATCGCGCGCGAGTGCGACTCCTCTTCAGCTCGGATGTCGGCCAGCAGCGAATCGGTCTTGGCATCGCCGGTCGACGTCGTATAGCGCTCCGCAATGTCAAACACTTCAGCAGCTTCCCTTGCTGCGAGCAGCCGGTTCACCGGCGCAATGCGCGCTTGCAGCTCAAGCCACGGCGACAGTCGTACTGATTTCGGATCGGGAACGGCAATGCCAAGCTCGCGCATGCGAACCTCTAACCGTTGACGATGGCCATCCTCACCCTCAGCCATGCGACGAAGGATTTCAGCCCGGTGTGGGTTGCGTTCTCGCTTAACGAGCAAGTTGTAAACAGCACTCGCTTCAATTTCAGCTTTCCACGCACCTAACAGACGGTCTGCAACACCCGGGAGTGATCCCGTTGCTTGCTCTGACTTCACGAAAGGTTGTTCCGCATAAAAGCACAAGTCTCCGCCGTTTTGCAGCTTTCCGACGTCTTCATCAAGGACGGGCGGTTGCGCCCGATTTGGCGTGCGCTTGTCTTCTCGATTGCGGTTCCCGCACTATCGTGGTCTTTGTGGAGCGTTTATGATTGGCTTGCCACAATGCTACAGT
>JBPYDX010000244.1:0-3314 GCA_051986115.1 Candidatus Eremiobacteraceae bacterium | reverse complement strand
GCGACGCACCAGAGAAGCAACGCCCCAGCGTTACGCGCGATCGGCTTGCGCGACAGATATGCAGCAACGAGCGCGGCGCCGGCCGCCGGCGCAGCCCGCAATATGCCAAAGCCGGTTGGCCCAACGTGCAAAATCTGCACGGCAAACACCGGTAGAAGCGCTGTCGCCCCGCCAAACAACACCGCGAAGAGATCGAGCGAGATAGCTCCCAGCACCGTCCGTTTCGTAATAATGAAATGGATGCCGTCAATTGCGGCGCGAAACCCCATCGGTCTCCCTTCATGTCCGGTCGGTTTGAGTTTTGGCAAGAACGCGAACCCGATAAGGGCAACGGCATAGCCAAGCGCAGCCACCGCGAAAGCAAGCGGGGTGCGAATCGCGATGAGCGCTCCTCCGATTGCCGGCGCAACGATTCGAACGATCTGCCCAACGGACGATGAGAACGCTGTTGCGCGGAGGTATTCATGTGGCTGGACGAAGCTTACGAGCAAAGAGCGATCTGCGGGGGTCGCGATGGCGGTGGCAATGCCGATAAACGCGATGACACTGAAGTACACCCCGATCGAGCGCGAACCAGCCAAGGTCAGGCCGACAAAGATTCCTAGAGCCGCTATTTCCACGCATGCAACCGCTATGCAAATGACGCGGCGGTCATAGCGATCGGCAATAATACCTGCGGGTAATGCGAGCAGCAGTTGCGGGAGGAAAAGCGTGAGCCCGACGAGGCCTAAATCGAGTGGCCGGTGTCGCAATGAGAAGATTTGCCACCCGATCGCTACAGATTCGATGCTCGAGGCAAGCACCGAGCTGTGTCGCGCCAGAAAATAAGCGACGAAGCTGCGTTGTAAGAAAAGTTGCCGCACTCTACGGCGCTTCCAGACAAGCCGCGCGTCTTACCTGCGCCGAGCCAACACAGGGCCGGTTCAGGCTATCGAAAGCGGAGCCGCATGAATTCCATTTCCAGCGGAGAGTTGTACGGGGCAATTCGTTATGCATGCAACGCTGAGCCCATCGCAATGTTGAGGTGCCATCAGCGTTTCATTTCGTGTTCGAGCGCCTGCAGTTCGGCGCCGCCGGCCATATGACGGATGAGATCATCTATCGGCAGATCATCCCGGCTAGCATCCAATTCCATGCGACCCAAATTGAGCACAGCGAAATGATCGCCAACCAAGTACGCGTGGTGCGGGTTGTGACTGATGAAGATCACGCTTAGGCCAGCATCACGCGCTGCGGCGATGTACTTCAATACGACTCCGGATTGTTTGACGCCCAGGGCGGCTGTTGGTTCGTCCAGGATCAAAACCTGAGCGCCAAAATGGATGGCCCTCGCAATGGCCACTACCTGCATCTCGCCGCCGGAGAGCCTGCTGACGGGTGCATCGATGTCGGGTAGCTCGATCCCCATGTTCTTCAGCTCTTGGCCTGCCAAGGCTCTCATCTGCTCAACATCGAGGCGTCGAAATGGCCCAGCGCCAGTGATCAGCTCGGAACCAAGGAAAAAGTTGCGCCATACGGACATCAGCGGCACAAGTGCCAAGTCCTGATACACAGTGGCGATTCCGGCATCGAGCGCTTCACGTGGCGAAGCGAAGCGGATATCTTTGCCGTGCACGCGCATGATTCCGGAATCGTGCGCATGCATTCCTGAGATTATCTTGATCAGCGTTGATTTGCCTGCGCCGTTGTCCCCAAGTATGCAGGTGACTTCGCCCCGTCGTATCGTGAGGTTAATTTCGTGTAAGGCGCAAACATTGCTGTAGTACTTGCTCACATGAACGAGTTGTACCACCTCGGAGCCGTTCTTCAGATCCGGCATGCTGCTCACTTTTTGTCTACCTGATGGCGAACAAATGCATTCACGAGTGTTGCCAGGAGGAGCATAGCTCCTAGGAAAAATTTGAACCAGTCGGGATTCCAACCCGCATAAACGACGCCTTGGCTGACGACACCGAAGATCAACGCGCCAATCGCGGCGCCAATAACCGAGCCATAACCTCCGGTCAGCAGACAGCCGCCGACGACAGCTGCAACGATGTACTCAAGCTCCAATCCGACTCCGCCGCCCGACTGCACAGTGTTGTATGCAAACAATTGATGCATGCCGGTAATCCACGCGCAGAGGCCGACCGCCATAAAAAGCCCGACTTTAGTCCGCGTTGTTGGGACACCAACAGCGCGAGCGCTCGCGACGTTGCCGCCCACCGCAAAGATCCAGTTGCCCACCCTCGTGCGCCACAGCACCCACGTCCCAAGTGCGACGAGCACCAGCCACCACACGATACTGATACTCACATCGGTGCCGCCGACGCTAAACGTGGATGCAAAAATCTCTCGCGCAGAGTCGAAGCCCGCCATGTCTGAAATGTCGTTCGTCGCAACGTTTCCAGTGACAAGACGAGTGACCGCCAAGTTGGCGCCCTGCAGCATAAGAAATGTGCCGAGTGTGACCAGGAAACTCGGCAACCCTGTGCGCACCAGCAGCCAGCCGTTAAACGCGCCGATGCTTAGGGACACGATCAATGCAACGATTACGCCGACCCACACATTTGTACCAAGCTCGTAAGCCAACATAGACGCGGTGAGCGCTGAAGTGATCACCGCGACACCAGCCGAGAGATCGAACTCTCCCCCGATCATGAGTAAAGCGACGCCGACCGCCATCGTCCCCAGCGTCGAGCTTTGGTACAGCACTGTGCTCACGGAGCCCGCGTGCCTGATAGTCGGCGCAATTGCATAGAAGAATGCGATTACGATAAAAGCGCCGATAAGTGAACCCACCTCGGGCCGCGTCAAAAATCGGCGCAGGGGACTTCGGCGTGTAACGCGCTTGCCTGGCGGCACTACCGAAGGCGCGCCTATCGGTTCAGATGCGAGATGCGACGTCACCGCGTGCCTCTGGCGGCGTAGGGCGCTATCGTGGCAATGTTCTGAGCATCGAGAAACGTGGGCCCTGTTAATAGAGGCTGTCCACCGCCGACCACGTCGCCGTTGGTAATGTTAAGCCACAACGCGTCGATTGCTTCGTAGCCTTGCACGTACGGCTGTTGATCGATCGCCCAGAGTACGCTGCCTCGTTCGATGGCGCTTATAAGCTGGTTGTTGGTGTCGAAGGTCACTACTTTGGCTTTGCTACCGGCGGCAATCGCTGACTGCACGATCGTGAGCGCGAACGGTGCGCCGAGTGCGACGACGTAGTCAATGCTCGGATCCTGCTGCAGCTTGGCCGTGATGGTCGACCGCACCGACGGCATGTCAGCGCCGTTGACATAGATCTTCTCACCGCGACCGCTCTTCAGACCTTGCTGCAATCC
>JBPYDX010000243.1:0-3498 GCA_051986115.1 Candidatus Eremiobacteraceae bacterium | reverse complement strand
CGAAACACGAGGTCGTGGAATTGGTTGGAGCCGTCGAGAAGGCCGACACCTACATCTTGGATTGCATACCCAAGGCAATTGCGCGGGTCGCTGCTGCCGTGCGAGTCACAGGTTCCAGACGATGCCGACATGAGAACCCGCACGAATGTGGTCGAAACCGGCGCATCGGCAAGCCTGATCAGCACCTCACCACCCTTACCGTCGTTGACCGTGCCATGCGCGAACGTATGCCAATCGCCGTCAGCGGGGTTGAGAATTGCATCGGGAACGCCCGTCCAATATTGCACCAGGTACTGCGTCGCATAGGGATTCGACCACGCGATCTTTATCGCGTTGATTGCGTGCGGCGCGAGAAATTGAACGGCAGCCCATTGGGGATGCGTGGAATCCGGGTCACCTGTGTACGCGTGGGTCAAATAGGGGTTGCTCTTCCAGTAAGTGCTAGGATCACCATCATCAATGCGTGAGTAGCTGTCGTCGTCGGATTGGTCCCGCGATGAACCTCGATGCGGCAAACGATAGCCGAACGAATCCATGACGGGGGTCGCGGCGGCATCTGGGCTGCTCGTCCAGTATCCTTCCTGTTTGGCCGCATCGCTGTACTCGCCGTTGGGGTTCCAGTGCCAATCTTGAATGGACAGTTCCGTGTTCAAGCGGTAGGTTACGGTTCCAAGGCCGGTGCTCAGCATGAGCTTGGTGAGCGCCGGTGAGTAACGAACTGAAACTTCGCCGGTGGGATCGTTGTCGACCGACGTGCCGAATGCGCGTATGGGTCGAATCTCTTGAATTCTATGCGCCGGTGCCGTATCAACGTTGATAGTCACAAGCGAACTCGTGACCATCGCTAACATCCCAAAGACGTGCATCATCTTGGGCGCCCCCTCTGTCAACTCACGATCTGACTGGCAGAATTTGAGCTTGCGCTAATTTCGCTTCTAACGCCTCATTCTTGCGCAGCAGTGACTCGTTTTCCAAACGCATCGCCTCAGCCTCAAGATGATCGTAGGCTGCAGCGGCGCCGGTTGCTAGGCCAGCAATCGTTTTGACCTCGTCCGGGTCGAGCGCTTCTCCGTATCTGTGCGAACCGTAGAAGACCATTGCGGTCAGCTCTCTGCGCACCATGATCGGCAGCGCCAACACGGGTCGCGCGGAACCTGTAGGTACTCGATCTGAACGCCAAGGGTGCTCGAAGAGTGATAGGGGACCGCGCTCGGATTGAGCCAACGTCAAAAGCGCGTTATCTGATGCATCGAGCCTTGATAGATCGCTCGTAGCCCAACCTTCAGACCGCTCGCGTACAAAGACGTCATCCGTACCTCGCCTGAACAGGGCCGCAGAAGCAAGTGATAAAGCTCGAACTGGGTCGTTGACTATGAATTGCGCAACGGTGTCGGCGGTCGGGGCCTGCGGCAATGCGGCCGCAATTCGCGCAAGCTGCACTTCCGCTTTATGGCGCTGGCGAAAGAACGTGGCGTCGATCAGGGTGTCTATCCGCCTGTGCAGTCCATTAAACCACAAGCCAAAGGCTACAACCGCGCCCACTTCTGCAAATGTCCCCAACTTTGCAAGCCGCAGGTAGTCGGTGAAGAACCAGTCGATGAGCGAAAAGACACCGACGAGCACCGTGGTCAGAACCCCGTATATAAGAGCGCGGCTTACGACGAAGCTCACGTCGATGACTCGATGCCTTACGACCGCATAAGCAACGGTCAAAGGCACCGTTACGGGCATAAACAACAAGGTGGCGTAGAGCCAATACGGCGGGTTGAAGTACCGTGCAAGTATCGCCTGCATCATGGTAGCCGCAAGCGCGATCGCAAAACCAACAACGACCCAACGCATGCGCTGGCGGTCAGTGCCTTGAGCCGACACATACGTTCCGACGAAGGCGCACATAGCCGCCACGATGGCAGTGATTAACCAAAACAACGACAGGCTCGCTGGAGTCCTCGGCGGCCATCCGAACCACCCAACTGCCAACGCGCGATATACTGCGAGGCCTGACAGAATACACCAGGCAAACGGAGCAAGACGATACGCTGTTCGTCGCCAACCGGTACTCTCTTCGTGCAAGAACAGCACCGCGAAGACGACGAGTCCCACAAGGCCCGCAGAACGCAACAGCAGGTAGGCAATAAATTGGATATAGTTCCAGGGCAACTTGAGCCACAGGATGCTTACCATTGACGGTGCGCCATTGTATGCTAGGCAGAACAGATAAAATGCCCACGTTGCGATTGACGGACGCAGAAGCACTAACGAAGCGCCTATGCCGACGAACAGCAGGAGGGCGAGTTCTCGGGCCACCAGCAAGGCTTTGGTAGTCGTGGTAAGCGGTTCTGGTTCACTGATAAGCGTAACGTTGCGCATCTGCCCGGCGCGTAATACGCCGAATGTGATCTTCTGCCCGGGTACGGGCGTTGATGGAAGCGTTCCGGCGTAAATCCAGCTTCGATAGACAGGGTTCGTTGCGCTTATGTCAATTTGGTCGCCAATTGCAAGCCCGGCCTTTTCAGCCGGAGAACCTGGCACTAAGCCTTCCACGGTCAAATTTGGATCTTTGATAATACCCAAATCGCCAAGGGGGAAGCCAAAGGCGTCGCAAGTCAGGCAACGACAGCACCAAGATAAAGAGCGCCAGACCGATGACCACGAGGGTCCTAACGGTTGCTCGACGAGAGACGCTTTCCTTAGACATTCGAGCCTCAGGTAAGGTAGTAGGCTGCCGTCACGGCGACAACGTTAAACGCACCTCGGGTGAACCGAGGCATACGCCGCGAGTCACTTTGACAGCATGGGCTTAGTGTCTTACCTGCCTGCCAAGTTCTGATGGCGGAACTACCCCCAGCCAGTTCCTTTTAGGCCTTCCAAGCAAGCTTATATGCCTTGACACGCATATGCCGTGTGCGGTATAGTAGCCGCGTGGAATCTGTGTTCGAAGTCCTCGCCGAGCCGAACCGCCGCGCGATCCTGAGCCTCCTGGTCTCGTCACACCGTTCGGTTGGAGAGATCGAGCGAAAGCTTCACATGCCGCAGCCGACGGTGTCAAAACACCTACGAGTGCTGCGAGAGGCGGGTTTTGTGGAATCCACGGTGGACGCGCAGCGTCGTCTCTACCGATTGAAACCCGAACCGCTTCAAGAGGCCGACTCTTGGCTGGCTCCCTTCCGCCGGCTCTGGTCCACTCATTTGGATGCTCTTGAACGTCACCTCGACCGCATGGACGAGCCAACACCGGCAAAAGTCAAGGCGAGGCCTAGACGACGCCGCCCAAGCCGCAAACGTGATAATGGAGAAGCGAAATGAAAATTAAGTTGACCAGCGTTTATGTGGACGACCAGAACAAGGCCCTGCGCTTCTATACGGAAGTACTTGGTTTTGCCAAGAAAGCCGATTTCAGTCAGGGCCCATTCCGCTGGCTGACCGTGGCCTCGCCCGACGAGCCGGACGGCACTGAGTTGCAGCTGGCGTTGAACAACAATCCCGCATCCAAAGCGT
>JBPYDX010000242.1:0-5214 GCA_051986115.1 Candidatus Eremiobacteraceae bacterium | reverse complement strand
CGGGGCGCGAATGGTCTGCATCGGAAAGGTCGGGTTCGCTAATACGAAATGGCTTCACCCACTGGTTGCCGATGGCGTCGTACTGTTCGAATCCATGCGCGCGAGCTTCGTCAGTCGCTAAATTGTCGGCCCCTGGAAACGTGCCGAAGTAAGAATCGAACGAGCGATTTTCTTGATAGATGACAAAAACATGTTTGATGTGAGCTCGCAAATTATCGATAAGCTGTTGATCGGGCGAACCGTCAGCCTGCAAGCGCTGCGCTCCGGTTGCGATCAAGGCGATCGCTAATGCGCCGGCGCTGATGACGATAGCCAACCGTCGCATCACGTCAGCCTAAACGTCGACTGCTTTAAGCCGGCCGGATTTGATCGCAGCAAGCAGCGCGCTGTAATCGCGCTCAGTTTGGTCGGCATAATCTTCGGCAAATTCGACAATTGCGCGATCGAACGGATTGCGCTGGCCGATGTAGCCGCTAATAAAAGCCGGGTCCCCGGCGCGCGCGTGTGCCCGAGCCAAGGCCCAGCCGCAAAAACTCGCATACTCTGCTAAGTCGGACCCGTTCATGCGCTCGATGTCCGCCGATGCTTTCATGTCGCGCAGTTGTCTGATGTAAAAATCGCGCCCGTCGTCGCGGCGAATCCAACCCAGGAACATATCGCTGGCTGCCTGCATGAGCCGCTGACCGGTCACGACCCGCTGCCCATGATTTTCGTACCTGCTTCCGCCCGCGTACGGTTCTAGCACCGAAGGCATCGCTTCTTTTATCTGCAGGAGCAGTGCGTCGTTGGGACTTGCCATGAAAAGCGCCACACCGCAGCGAGTGCCAACGCTGCCGACGCCGACAACCTTGAGTGCACTATCGGTAAATTGATAGCGGTCGAAGAGTACGCGCACATCGTCGCGTAAGGTTTGCTGATACTTTTCAAACGACGCTCTGGTGTTTTCAATAATCTCGTCGGATCCGCGCGGGTGGTACAGAAGCGGCTGATTGTCTAAGATACGCCGCTTACCACGCACGACTTCAGTCAGCTTCGGCAGCTCGAGCGTTGCCAAATGGGAATGCACAACCTGCCTCGGCTTGGCTTTGAAACCTGCGCTTTTTGCGCTGCGAATGAGCTTGCTGAACGCATCGACCTCTAGGCGAGAATACCAAACATTTATGCGCGTCATTACCGCGTACTTGGCCATTCGCTCGCGGTATGACTCAACTGCCGCCACAACAGCCTTTGTGCGCGCTCGCTTTCGAATGCCCACCGTTCGGCCCGCAACCATGATGCTTGCGCACAAGCGTTTCACATCCCACTCCCACGGTGCCGGCAGCGTCTCGTCAAAGTCATTCACGTCAAAAATAAAATTGCGCTCCGGCGTCGCAAACGCACCGAAGTTTGCTAGATGGGCGTCCCCGGCGACCTGCACTTTGAGGCCGGTTATGGGAGTGCGCGAGAGATCGTTGGCCATGATAGCTGCTGCGCCGCGCAAAAATGCAAACGGCGACACTGACATGCGACCGTAGCGAATCGGAATAAGATTCGGCAAACGTCCAAGATTGGATTGCTCGAGTTGAGCAATTGGATCTGGTCGATTCGAGGGTGGCTGCCAGCCTGCGTGACTCGACCGCGGCACAGCTGCACGGCACGCTCTCCCGGCGGCGATGCGGTCGTGCGGCTTTGCAGTCCCGTTATGCGAAAAAGTAATCTCGGCGTTAGGAATCGAGCTCGCACTTGGAGCGGGCATAGCGTCATGCCTCAACGTCAGCGGCTGAAACTGGACCTGGCGGACGGTTTCTTGTGAACCAACGAAAGGCCCCTTTTGTTTACTTCTAGATTTGCGTTATAATACAAGCAGGCGCTATGTCTGCTCGCTTTACTGTATTGCCGCAGGATCATTCCCAGCGTTGGATTCTCGTTCCAGGCGTTGCATCAACGCGCCAAATCGAAATCCGCAACGAGTCCGACGACCCGGTGGAGTGCCATCTGCGGGTTGAGCAGCCAGCGTCGGCATCAGCTTCGCCTGCAGTGCTAACGGTGCAACCGCACCATGCGCGCACTGCTGAAATTATCTTTCTTGCCAATTGGTCGCCTGACGAAGATCGCAACGTCACCGTGTCGTTGCGCGATTCCCAAGGAGAACAACTCGCTTCGTTTTCGCACGAGCTCGTTGCAGCCGAAAGCGCTGACTGCAGTCTGACCCTTACTTTCAAGGAGCCAGTCGTCATCGACGGTGCGCTGGCCGGATTTCGGTTGTGGCTTTCTGTGAAAAGCCGCAGCTCGACGCCTCGCCGCTTCGAACTCGATTTTGTGCCCCACCCTTCGCTGCGCTTCCCCCAACGGCAGTGGGTCACGCTGGCACCGGGAGAAACAAGCGCATTTGAAGTTCCTGTCGAGTGGGATCGCTCTGTACGTGATTTGCATTGGTGGAATCATCCCCTGACTATCGAGGCGTTTATTCCGGTAACGCAAGGACGTCGCACAGCAACCTTGACTTGGGATGTCGTCGAGAACCGGCTGTCACAGTATCTGACGCCCGATGATCGCGTCGCGCGAGTTACGCCGACGACACGGCCCCAAAGTGCAACGCAAGCTGCGTCGGCTAAGACACCTGGCGAGCTCAAGTATACAGAACTTGTCGAACTTAAAAAGCTCGAACAAGCGGTGGTCGCTCCACGCGTCCGTACGCCTGTAAAAACCGTGCAAGATGCAAGCGGCGACAAACCACAAACGAGGCGCGCCCGACTTGGGCCGTTGATTACAACCACCTTAGGCCTGCTCGCGCTGGCGCTAACGGCCTTCTTCTTCTTACATGCACCCGAGCAACGGCCGGTGACACTGCCGGTGCGTGTCACTCCAGCAACATTTGCGAACTTACCACCGGTAAACACCGGGGACGCGCCGAGCAAGTCGGTTGGCCAGGGTCACGTCGCGAAACCCATTTGGACAACAGTTGCGACTGCGCTGCACTCGACAGCGGTCGCGGCTGCAGTGGAAGCGTCACACGAAACTCGTGCTGTTGCTGCGACTGCTCCCCCCATGTTAGCTTTGGCACCCAGATCGGCACCAGCGGCACGACACGCGTTTAACCGCAACGCTGTGGTTGCGCTCGATGGAGTGGATGCTGCGTTCACTTCCGGCGGCCACGCAGTGAGTGTCGCTTGGACGGTTTCCGCCCAGGCGGGTGCAACGGTGCAGCTGGTTGACGTCAGCGGTAAAACTCTAGCGACGAGTACTGTCCGAGGAGCGCGCTCTAGGACAACGTTGAGGCTCCCACACGGTTATCACGGGCCTGTGTACATTCAGGTTATCGCATTTGGATATCACGGCGAGCGCGTGGTGCAATCTGCCTCGCTGCCAGCCGGCGGTTAGCGAGCGTTGCCCGACAAGCAACAAGAGATCCTTAAGAAATTCAAGAGCCTTGGTTTTACAGAGATGGGCCGTTTGAAAAACGGCAACGTTTTTGTGGAGCTCAAGGGCAATCAACCTGTGAGGGCACTGGTCGCTGCTGACGGCACTGTGACAGCCTTATCTGGTGACTTAAGCCGCTTCGATTGGGGCAAGCCCAAATAGGAAGAAAGGCCCAGAAAAACTGAGCCTCTCAAGCAGGTTGGCTGTGCGCGCCATCAATTCGCAGCCTTCGATGCGCTGCTAGAATGTTCCCAAGACGATCCGATTGATCTTAGCCCCTGCGAGGGGGTCAACAGCGGATCGTTCTTTTTTTATTCGGTTACCAGCCTGAGCCGAACCCGGGCTGCGTTAGGTTCGCGCCGCAAGACTGAAACGGTGCGATCATCGATCCCGGCGACCCGGAGCTTGCCGACGCGAGTGTCGGCCCGTTCGAATACCACGACCACGGGTCCGATCCGCCAAAGCCTCCGAAATCCTGCATCCATGCGTTTTGCCAGACTAAAGATTGCGACTGCAAACCCATGGGATACATTTGGTAAGGACCAAACGGTGTCTGGGACGCGCCGGTAAAGCAATTCCCTGTGTTGTTAAAGTTTTGCACATAGGGTGAGCCGTTACGAGCCCAGTTTGGCACTCCCGGGTTGTTGATACCGTGTTGTCCCGTACTATACGGGTGAGCGCCGCCTGCTCCGGGACCATTTGGTTGTGCGAGCGATGGAGCAACCAATGCCAGCATCAACATGGCAATAACTACCGCGCACAAGCTTGCGATCTTGCGATACACACTCTTCATGATTCAACCTGCTTCCATTCAGTGCTGAAGCCAGCTTGCGCCCTGAAACTTCACCTCTTATTGTAGCACTACGGGCATCGTGATGGTAGTAGTGTTTGGCTAACACTTGAGGACATTAATTAAAATGAAAGCTTACGTGGTGGATCCTAAGAGCCTAAGCGGCGTTCGCTTTACCGACGTGCCTGACCCGAAGCCCGGCGCGGGCGAACTCGTCATCGACGTGGCAGCATTTTGCCTTAATCATGGAGAGCTCCCTGAACGCGACAACTTCGACCCTGGCACCGTTCCTGGTTGGGACTGCGCAGGAAAGGTTATTGCCGCCGCCGCGAATGGCCGGGGGCCGGGCGTTGGTAAGCGGGTCGTAGCATACGGAAGCGGCGGGGCGTGGGCTCAGTTGCGCGCTGTCAAAGTTGCTAACGTCGTCGAAATTCCACAAGAGCTCGATTGGGAACGTGCGAGCACCATTCCAACGGCGGGAGTCACCGCTCTCCAAGCCGTGCGAGCAATTGGTTCGTCGCTTGGGCGCCGGGTGCTCGTTACGGGCGCATCAGGTGGCGTCGGTAAACTTGCCTTACAGATTGCAAAGCTTACCGGTGCCGAAGTTGTTGCGCTTACATCCTCAGAGGCAAAACGCGACGAGCTGAAGGCGCTCGGGGCAAGCGAAGTCGTGCTTAAACTCGACGCGCTGTCTGCACCCGTGTTCGGCGTCATTGAAGTAGTGGGAGGATCTACGCTCGTCGATGCGTGGAACGCACTGCGCTCCGGCGGCGTACTCGTTTCAGTTGGGTATGCGTCCGGGCAACCGGCCACGTTTGCGCCGTACGACACGATCGAAATCCCGAGAACGCTGCTCAGTTTTCGCATGGGCAATTTCATGCTTCCTGGGCAGACGATGGCAGAAGATTGTGCTTACCTGGCACGATTGATGGCCGACAACAAACTTGACCCGCAAATTACTTGGCGCGGCCCTTGGTCGAAACTCGAAGAAGCGCTTGACGGACTGGCCCACCGGCGCATCTCGG
>JBPYDX010000241.1:0-7656 GCA_051986115.1 Candidatus Eremiobacteraceae bacterium | reverse complement strand
AATGCGCTGCATCTTCTTCATCCGTGCCACCAATTTCGCCGACGATGACGACAGCTTCAGTTCGGTCGTCGCGCTCAAACGCGCGCAAACAATCTACAAACACCGTACCAATAATCGGATCGCCGCCGATTCCAACGCAGGTGCTTTGCCCTAATCCAGCTCTTGTGAGTTGATCGACAATCTCGTACGTCAGCGTGCCGCTACGCGATACCATGCCGACGTTCCCAGTCGAGAAAACATGACCCGGCATTATGCCAACGAGCGACTGACCTGGCGAGACGATTCCCGGGCAATTGGGCCCGATAAGCCGCACGTTCTGAGGAATTACAGCGACTGCTTTCAGCATATTGTGCACTGGTATTCCCTCGGTAATGCACACGACGAGTTCGATGCCAGCATCTGCAGCTTCCAAAATTGCATCGGCCGCAAACGGCGGAGGGACAAAAATGATGCTGACGTTGGCACCGGTTTTTGCTCGCGCTTCACTCACGGTATCAAACACTGAAAAACCGTCGACAGTCTGACCACCTTTCCCAGGCGTCACACCTCCCGCGATTTTGGTGCCGTAATCGCGCATACGATTGGCGTGCGCCAAACCTTCCCGGCCAGTAATGCCTTGCACGAGCACGATGCTGTTGCGATCGAGATAAATTGGCAAGCTCAGTTCTCCTTAGCCAGAGCGACCGCGCGCTTTGCCCCTTCGTTCATTGTCTCAACTGCGGTGATTCCGCCCTCTTTGAGCACCTCGCGGCCTTCTCGCTCGTTGGTGCCGGTCAAACGAATAACTAACTTTTCCTTTTTCCACTTGCCGCCGTTCAGTGCGTCAAGCAAACCACGCGCAACCTCGTCGCCGCGCGTGATGCCGCCAAAGATATTGATGAAGAGCGATTTCACACGCGGGTCTGCGGTCACAATATCGACGGCGTTGCGGACGACCTCCGCTCTTGCACCGCCGCCGATATCGCAAAAGTCAGTAGCTTCTCCGCCGGCCGCCCGCACCGCGTCCATTGTGCCCATCACTAACCCCGCACCGTTACCGATCACACCGACGTTTTCATTACCCTTGCCGGAGAGATATGTGTAGTTCAGGCCGATCTTGCGGGAGCGTTGCTCGAGCTCGTGGTCAGGCAGATCGGTTCGCCACGCCTCGAGTTCTGGATGGCGGACAAGGCCATTGTCATCGATATCAACTTTCGCATCGGAAGCGACTAGCCGCCCATCTTTTGTAATAGCCAACGGATTGATCTCAAGCAGCATCGCACCGACGTCAAAAAACAATCCATACAGCTTCCCCAACACGGCGCTAAATTGATTGGTAACCGCGAGTGGAATGGCTGCCTCTTTAGCGACTCGTCTGCCGATAAAGGGCCAGTATCCGCCGGCTGGGTCGATGCAATACTTGGCGATTGCCTGCGGATCTTTAGCGGCGACTTCTTCTATATCCATACCTCCCATCGCAGACGCGATGACGATGGGTTTCTTGCTCGCTCGGTCAACTGTGATCGACAAATACAACTCGCGCGCAATATCCATGCGCTCTTCGATGAGCACGCGTTTGGCGACCTCGCCCTTGATGGTCATTCCGAGAATTGCTTGAGCAGGTTCGCGCACGTCATCGGCACTGGTGGCAAACTTTATGCCGCCAGCCTTGCCGCGACCACCAATGAGCACTTGTGCTTTGACAACGGACGGCACGGGGTGCGCACGCATGATCTCCACCGCCTCGTCCACGGTTGCGGCCACACGTCCGGGCGGCACGGGTATGCCGGCTTTAGCAAAAAGTTCTTTCCCTTGATATTCCAGTAAACGCACTACTCGTCTCCACGTTTAGGCGCAGGTGTACGGGTATCGCGAGCCGCTCCATTTCCTTCAGCCCGTGGGGTACGCGCACTGGGCCGGTCGCGGGCGGTGCGCTCGTCAAGACGGCCCAGAATTTCGCGCGCGATCACGATGCGTTGCACTTCTGAAGTGCCTTCGTAGATTTCGGTAATCTTTGCGTCGCGATAGTAACGCTCCGCAGGAAATTCGGTGGTATAACCGTAGCCGCCTAAGATTTGAATGCATTCCGACGCGTGTTTGCGCGCCGCAGTCGATGCAAACAGTTTCGCTTTCGACGAAACGTCGACAACCGGCAAGCCTTGGTCGCGCATCCACGCTGCGCGGTACAGCAACAAGCGAGCCGCGTCGAGGTCGACCGCCATATCGGCAATCTTGAATGAGATGGCTTGAAAGGCACCAATGGGGCGGCCAAATTGATGGCGCTCGCCTGCATATCGCGCCGATGTCTCAAGACATGCTGCTAAAATGCCGACGGCTTGCGCGGCGATTCCAAGACGCCCCGAACCGAGGTTCGCGAGTGCGATTCGGTAACCCGAGCCTTCTTCTGCCAGCAAGCACGACGCCGGAACGCGAGCGTCTTCAAAAACGATATCAACAGTGTTCGAAGAGTGAATGCCAAGTTTTTCTGTTACGCGGCCAACGGACAACCCGTTGGTGTCGCGATCGATCAAAAATGCAGAGATGCCTTTTGGCCCATCAGTGCCGGTGCGCGCAAAAACGATAAAAACTTTCGCGAAGCCGCCGTTCGTAACCCATTGTTTGGTTCCGTTGAGGACGTAGTCGTTACCGCTGCGCCGCGCCGCTAAGCGCAAACTCGAAGCATCCGAACCCGACTCTGCTTCCGTGAGCGCAAACGCTCCAAGCCAACGGCCAGTACACATGTTAGGCAGGTACTTCGTCTTGAGCTGTTCTGACGCAAACGCCTCGATGATGCGTGTGGCAAGGCCTTGGACCGACAGCGTGACACCAACGCCGGCATCGGCTTTGGAGATTTCTTCGATGGCCAAAACCGTGCTGACCGAATCCAGCGCTGCACCGCCATATTTTTCTGACACGAACATTCCCATGATGCCAAGTTCGCCAAGCTTGGAAAGGATTTCAACAGGAAATGTGTGCGATCGATCCCACAGCGCCGCTTGGGGCGCAATTTCCATACGGGCGAAGGTTGCGACCATATCGCGAACAGCTTTTTGGTCTTGTGTGAGATCGAAGTTCATGCGTACTCGTAAAACCCGCGTCCGGTTTTTTTACCCAAAAACCCGGCAGCAACCATCTTGCGCAACAGCGGGCACGGACGATATTTGGGATCGCCAAAGCCGTCGTGCAACACTTGCATGATGGCAAGACATGTGTCAAGACCGATAAAGTCTGCCAGTTCCAGCGGTCCCATCGGATGGCGCATGCCGAGTTTCATCACCGCGTCAATTGCTTGCGCGTCGGCGACGCCCTCCATGTACGCAAACATCGCTTCATTGAGCATGGGCATGAGAATGCGGTTGCTGACAAAACCTGGAAAGTCCTTAACCTCAACCGGCGTCTTGCCAAGCTCTTCTACAAAATTACGAGAAAAAGCGTACGTGTCAGCAGACGTCGCCAAACCTCGGATGAGCTCGACGAGCGTCATCACCGGTACCGGGTTCATGAAGTGCATGCCGATGACGTTAGCCGGCCGTTTGGTGGCTGCCGCCAGCACGGTAATCGAAATCGAAGAAGTATTGGACGCAAGAATCGCTTTGGGCGCCAGCAGCTCGTCAAGCTCCCTAAATATGCGTGCTTTCAGCTGCGCGTCCTCGCTTGCAGCTTCGATCGCCAAGCTCACGTCTGTGCCTTGCTTGAGCGAAGGCGATGATACGAGCCGTTTTTCGGTTTCCGCGGCAGCTGCTTGGGTGAGGCGATTTTTCTCAACGCTGCGCGCAAGATTTTGAGTGATAACGGCAAGCCCGCGATCGATCGCAGCTTGGTCGACGTCGTTGAGCAAAACGGTATGACCAGCTGCGGCAACGACCTGAGCAATGCCACTGCCCATCTGGCCGGCCCCGACGACAAGAACGCGCATTAAGGGGCTCGCATTCCTTTTAGCCGCGGGGCGGTCCCGCAAAAAAAGAGGCCGCCTTGCGACGGCCTTTCAGTGCGCTTTATCGCGCGTCGATATTCCCTGATTGACACCTTGCTCGCGGGGTTGGATGCGAGCCGATCATTCCGGCGGCGGCAATCGCCGGATCTCCGCAGAACCGGACCGCCTATGCATCGACGCAACAGCACCTTAGAAGAATAGCACCACGTTGCTTGACGCATCAAGGCAACGAATGTTCGGCAACCCTGATGCCTTCGTCCCTGCGAGTGGAATTTTTGGCGTTCTGTTTAAAATGAAGCGGGCATCGCAGGGTGTGTCCCATTCATCGGGCCAGCGTAAGCTTCAACCATACCGCCGCTACGAGGAGCGCGAAGAAGGCGATGGTTATTACCTCCGCGCGAGCGATCACTTCGGGTCGCCAAGCCCCGTATTGCAAGTCCGCCGGTAGTGGCCGCCGGCTAGGAATAACTCGCGGCACGCGCTCTGCATACTGTTGATATTGGGAGCCGAAAGTTGTCAAAAGATAGGCTTCTTCTAAAGGAATGATCGTGCCGTAGACCATGAGCACAAGCAGCGCAATAACGGCCAACATAATGAGCGCGCTCGTTGGACGTAGCGCCCCCGAAAATGCGACCCAAAAACCCAACGCTGTTAGCGCGTTGCCCACGTACAGCGGATTGCGGATGTAGCTGTACGGCCCCGCCGTTATGAGTTGGGGCGCGGTTACAACGTTTGCTCTGGTGGTCATGCCTGAATAGCCAACTGCCCAAACGCGGATAGCTTCACCGAGCAATGCAATGCCGATTCCCACGAGCGCGCTTGCGACCGTTGGCTTACCAAAGATAACGAGAATCAGTACGACTGGCAAGAGCAGCAGTCCGCGGTTTTTGAAAACGGCCGCTCGCCAGCTCCCGGCTGTCCGCTCGCTACGCTGCGACATGCACAAAGTGCGCGAGCACATCGCTCAGTGTCTGCTCAAGCGGCGTACTCGCGCGCCAGCCTGTGTCCGCTGCAATGCGCGCAGGATCGCCACGTAGCACCGGAACCTCTATCGTGCGCACGAGACTTGGGTCTTCGTAAACCTCAGCTTCTACATGCGCGATGCGTAGTAACTCGTTGAGAACTTCGCGCATGCTGTAGTCGCGGCCGCTACAGACATTGTAGCTAACGCCGGTTTTCCCAGCGCGCGACAAGAGGACGTACGCGTCGACAACATCTCGGACATCGCAGATGTCGCGGCGCGGTGTTAACGCACCAACCCTCAGGCGCGGTGCTTGGCGACCTTGCTTGATGTCGGCGATTTGTTTGGCAAACGAAGCGATTGCAAACGAAGTGCCTTGCCCCGGTCCGGTGTGGTTGAACGAGCGGGTAGCGACCGCTTGGCAAAAGCCGGATCGTGCGTACTGCAACGTGATAAGTTCGGCTGCGGCCTTGGATGCCGCATACGGACTGAGCGGCGCTATGGGCGCGTCTTCGCGCAGCGGCAGCTGTGCTTGCGTCACTGCGCCGTAAATATCTGATGAGCCGACGACAACGACTCTGGCCTTTGGGGCGCTCGCGCGGACAGCTTCAAGCAGGCGCGCCGTACCCATCACGTTGCTCTCCAGCGTTGCCGATGGATCGGCAAAACTGGCGGGCACAAATGACTGCGCCGCGAGGTGAAAGATCGCGTCGGGGCGAGCGGTTGCCAAAAGTTCGCGCATGCCAGCGCCGTCGGACAGTTCACATTGACGCCAGGTAATGCGCTGCGCGAGCGCGGGGTCAAGCGTCGTAAGATTCGGATGCGGCGCGCGTATCATCCCAGTGATCTCGACGCCGTCGCCCAACAGGCGCCGAAGAAGCCACTGGCCGACGAAACCGTCGGCTCCAGTAACCGTGGCGCGCATCAGTTCGCGTTACGCTGATGCCGGGCGATGTCGGCGTCTACCATGTGCTCTATCATTTGGGCAAACGTCATCGTCGGCTGCCAGCCAAGCTCGCGCTTTGCTTTGCGTGGGTCGCCTACCAAAATGTCGACCTCGGCGGGCCGAATGAATTTTGGATCGATAACCACGTGTTTGCGCCAGTCTAAACCGGCGTAGCTGAACGCAGTCTCGACCAGCTCGCCCACGGTACGCGTTTCACCGGTAGCGATAACGTAATCATCCGGCTCGTCTTGCTGCAGCATGAGCCACATGGCACGCACGTAATCAGGCGCATGGCCCCAATCGCGCTTTGCATCTAAGTTACCCATGCGCAATTCGTTGGCTTTGCCAAGTTTAATGCGCGCCACGCCGTCTGTGACTTTGCGGGTGACAAATTCCAAACCGCGCCGGCTTGACTCGTGATTAAAGAGGATCCCCGAACAGGCAAACAGTCCGTATGACTCGCGGTAATTAACCGTAATCCAATGTCCAAACACTTTGGCAACGCCGTAGGGGCTGCGCGGATAAAAAGGCGTCTTTTCGGACTGCGGCGTTTCGTGCACTTTGCCGAACATTTCACTGCTGGATGCCTGATAAAAGCGCGCATCGGGTTTGACTGACCGCATGGCCTCGAGCAGCCTGCCGACACCGACTGCCGTGAACTCCGCCGTCAAAACGGGTTGAGACCAGGAAGTGGGTACGAAGCTTTGCGCCGCCAGATTATAAATCTCGTCTGGTTGTGCTTCGCGGATGCACGAGGCTACCGAGTGCTCGTCGAGCAAGTCGCCGGAGAGCAGCGTGATCTTATCAATAATGTGAGAGATGCGGTCGAACGAGTTGGTGCTGGAGCGGCGCGTCATGCCGAAGACATCGTAGCCTTGTTCCAGCAAGAACTCGGCGAGATACGAACCGTCCTGCCCGGTTATACCGGTGATCAGCGCTCGTTTCGGCATGACCTGTGCTTCTGGCAGGCAGCGCCGTGCGCCCTTTAGATAGCTTGTGCCGGCCCGCTTGAAACTGCGCGTTCGTTCGCAAAGGCAACGACGCCGATGCCAACGAGTGCGATCGAGCCACCGATCGCAGTCAGCGGTGCGATGCGCTGCGCGAGTACAAGATACGCGAGCAACGCGGTGATGATTGGTTGGGACAAAAACGAGAAGGCGACGACCGCGGCCGGCATGTGACCGAGCGATTTTGAAACCAGCGTGTGGCCCAAGACCGTGGCAAACAGCGCCAAGGCAAAGCTCACGAGCAGGTTGTGACCATCAAGCGTCGCGGGCATTCTGGCGGCGAGCAGCACGAACCACACGCACGCTGCGCACGCGGCGTAGACGATGAGAACGTAGCGTTGCGTGTCCACGCGCCGGCGAACGTGGCGCCCCAAAAGCAAATAGCCCGTTTCGGCAAATGCGGCGGACAAGGCAAGCAGGTCGCCTAAGAGCGCGCGCCCTGAGATTTGAAAATCGCCGATGGTAATGGTTGCAGCACCGGCTGCGGCGACTGCCATCCCAGCGATCATGGCCGGCGAAGGCCGCTCGCCCAAAAACAACGCCGCGAAGATGGCCACAAAAATGGGATCCATGCTGACGAGCAGCGCGGCGCTTGAGATGCTAGTAAATTGTACGCTAGTTGCCCACAACGTTATATCGAGCGCGAACAGGCATCCGGCGAGCGTTGCTGCGCCAGCGTCGGCGCGGTCAATCGGCGCGCGTGGTCTAGCGAACGCGCTTTTTGAAACCAACCATATGGCTGCGGTCACGACGACAGCGAACAAGTTGCGGTAGGCGACAATCGACAGCGTCGGCGCAGTTGCGAGTTTGTAGAGTACGCCTGCCGTTG
>JBPYDX010000240.1:0-2928 GCA_051986115.1 Candidatus Eremiobacteraceae bacterium | reverse complement strand
GCCGTCGCTCTTCCGATCGTTCAAATGACGATTTTCGGCTATGCGGTCAACTTACGCGTCGAGCATATCGGTGCCGCGTACCTCAACGAGGACCGTGGACCGCTCTCCATACAGGTGCTAGACTCTTTGCGCGCCTCCCAACAGTTCGACTTCGTGCAGGTGGCAGGCTCGCGCGAGGATCTTCGCCGGCTCATCGTACGCGACAAGGTCAAAGCCGCTTTTGACATCCCGCCGAACTTTTCGGCAGACGTCGCGGGCGGCCGCGGCGCGCAAGTTCAAGTGCTTATCGATGGCTCCGACTCAAACGTCGCGCAGCAGGCGTATTCTGGAGCGATCGCGATCGGCAACGCACTTTCGGCGCAATTCGGCCCGCAGACAACGGTGACGACTTCCCTCATCGACGTTCGGCCGCGCATGCTCTTCAACCCAAGCCTGCGCAGCGCCAACTTCTTCGTCCCCGGTTTGGTTGGCGTCATCATGCAGCTCATCACCGTGTTCTTGATGTCACTCTCGATCGTCGGCGAGCGCGAAAAAGGCACGCTCGATCAGCTGCTGGTGACGCCGATTGGCGTGACCGGATTGATGCTGGGCAAGATCATGCCCTATGCGCTCATCTCGATGATCGACTTCTTCGCCGTGATCGCAGCGATGGTGTTCATCTTCCAAGTTCCGATTGCGGGGAGCTTCGCCTTGCTCGTCGTCCTGGCGATGGTGTTTTTGATGGTGGCCTTGGGGTTGGGGCTCATGATATCCAGCTTGGCGCGCACGCAGGCGCAAGCGGTCCTCATGACCTTTGCGATCACCTTGCCGTCGATTTTGCTCTCCGGATTTGTTTTTGAACGGGACCTGATGCCGGCCGTGCTGCAGTGGCTGGGCTATCTGATCCCGCTGACCTACTTCCTCGAAATACTGCGCGGCATCGTGTTGCGCGGCGCCGGGTTGTTGGACCTGTGGCCGTCGGTCGTAGCGCTCGTCGCGCTCGGAGTGTTCTTATTGACCGTCGCCAGCCTGCGCTTCGCGCGCAGCGCCGCGTAAAGCTCCGGCGCTTCGTTCAGAATTTACTGGGTAACATAGACGACCTCGCCGCCTGAATATTCGGCCTTATACGTGACGCTGTTGTATGTAAAGGTGGAAGCACCGTTGCTCGTTTGGGTCTTGGCACCTTGCGGAAGATACGGAACCATAACACCCGCAGGCGGTCGGACGACGGTGTAACCGCCGGTCGACACGCTGCCATAATAGAATCCCTGATAGTAGAAATATTTCGTGCTTGAATTTTGTTGCGACACGGTCGTGTAGCCGGATGGGAGGCTGGGCACTTGGGCACCAGTCGGAGGAGCCGCTACCGTATAGCCACCACCGCCGCTATTCGGCTGATAAAACGTTCCGTTTGCATAGCTATAGGGAACTTGATTGACGTAGACGGTCGTAGACTGCGGCGGGGGAGCGGCTATCGCAGCACCCAGCGCCATGCCGCCAACCACACCAGCCGCTGCCGCTCCCCAAGCGCAGTCGTAACACCCGCCGCCATAGGGTGGGTAGCCACCATAATAGCCGCCATACGAGGGATTGCTGCCATAGTAGGTGTGCGCGCTGTTTTGAAGGTTGCCTGCTTCAGTCGCGCGGTTTTGCTGTAACGCGCCCTCCTGTGTCTCGGCATTGTGCTGCATATTGGTCTGCTGCTGCTGTTGGCTTTTTTGCATGCTCTGCGCGGTGCTTTGCCTAGAGCTTTGATTCGATGACATGCTGCTCTGGCGCTGAGATTGGTTGGTCGTCGAGCTGCCGCTCGTGGGACGAGAGCCTGAGGAGCCGGCGTTTTGATGCGTATTTGCCGCACCGGCTGTGCTGGCCGGGCGGCTCGCTCCGCCACTGGGCGAGCTCGCTGGATGGCTAAATCCGGCCGACGATCCGTGCGAGGGAGAACCCTGGCCACGGAAATCGCCGCCGAAGCCGCCGCGATTGAAACCGCCGGAGCCTCCGCCGTGGAAGCCGCCGCCGCCCATACCTCCGCCGCCGCGGAACGCGGCGCTCGACGGCATGGCTGAGGCAACGAGCACGCATACCGTAAGCACAGCAATAGTGGGAAGAGCCAAGGGCCGTTTCGTTTGCAACATGGTCATTGCTCCTGCTTAACGCGAACGTTCGCGCCGACTTCTATTTCATCGCTCCGGTGTTGGCCGATTGAACCTGTACGAATTCGATCAATGCCGCGTTCTTTGGCGGCGTAAAAGTAAAAACCGAGGATGCAACGGGGCTGAAACTCCAGTCTGTAAAGGTCGCCATGTACTCCGGTTGGCCTGGCAAGTTTTTGTAGGTAAGCTCGATCTCGCGAATGAGCGGCTGTTGCCCGTCATCAACCCACAACTGCCAATCGAGGTCTTTTTGGACAAAGACGAGATGATGTGTTGAGAATCCTCGAATGACTGCCTTGCCCGCGTACCACCCCGCCTGCACTGCGCTCATCAACGCCTTGTTTGGGTCATTGGAGACCATGTCCGCAAGCGGTATCGTAAAGTCGTACTTGTTGAAGATCGAATCGAGAGTAGCATCGATGTCGCTGCTTGCGTCGAGCACGCCATACACGTTTGCCGCCTGATCGTACAGCGTAAACGTCTTGCCGTCGATGTAGAAATTCGCTTGGCGCCGGTCACCAGCGTAGTCGACGCGCAATTGGTTTGGTCGGTGCGCCGTGTATTGCACCAGCGCGTGATGCTGGATCTTGAAATCCGGGGGCAACACGTCGTCGAAGACAATGTCCGCGCTGAACGCGTAGGACTGCTGTTGTTTCAAATAGTCCGTCGCCGACTGCAAGATTCGGCTTGCGGTTGGGTCGACGCTCGGCGCCTGGCTTGCGGCCCGGCCACCGGTACCCCATGCGAGCACGCCGACCATCATGATGAGGCCCGCAAACCAACGATACTGTGCGCT
>JBPYDX010000239.1:0-9257 GCA_051986115.1 Candidatus Eremiobacteraceae bacterium | reverse complement strand
CTCGGTGTTTGGCGAGGTTGACATTGCCAACGTCGATGAATTCAGAACGTGTTTGGAAAAGGCTGCCGATGATCGAGCTCCGGGGCTGGTTGTCGATCTCACAAGAACGGCTTATTTTGACAGCCGCACTATCGCGCTGCTTGCCGATTTTGCCACAAAGCTGCGCGTCCATCGCCAGCGTATCGCTCTGGTTGCACCGGCAGATGGATTTGCGGCACGCATTTTGCAAATCGCAGGCCTAGCGCTCATCGTCCCGGCTTTCCAGTCAGTAATCGACGCGATCAACTCGGTTAGGGAGCCTGCAGGCACCTAGCTGTTTGAGCGTCTTCCACGTGGGAAAACCACGGACATGAAGCAGCTCACCTTCGCGGTACCCAATCTTCAGAGCGAAGCACTCGCGGAAATCGAAAACCTGCGCCGCCAGGGCAAAATCACCGAACTCAGTTGTCGTCTCTTGCAAATGCTCTACGTTATGGGTTGGGACGACGGGTTTGTCGAGTTTGACCGGCACAATCTTGCCATGGCGCTCGGGGCAACTCTGTTGCATCTCGAAGCAGCAATGGCTGAACTTGAGGCGCGTTGCTTTGCAATCTTCCGTTGGGCTGACCGCTACGAGGTTGCTGAGCTCATTTCTCTCTCAACGCCCACGCTCTGCGGAGTAGAACGAATCTGCTGGTGGCAGTACTACCGCGTCGAATTCAACGACTTGCAATCCTAAGCTGAACTATTGCGCTGACCTATTCTCCATCATCGCGTTTTTTGCGCATCACGTTCGCGAATACCGAACGAAGTGATTGGCGTGCGACTTCCGAGGCGTCGACATCCCCCTTCACCAGCGCCGCAAAGAATGAAGCAACCTGATCGGCTGAAAGATGCGGTGGTATCATTGGCACGTCTGGATCGGTTAGCGCTTCGAGGACAAACGGCCGATCGGCCGCAAACGCTGCGTCCCACGCATCACTGACCTGCACCGGATTGTCAATTCGGATCCCGTCAAAACCGAGTTCAACGCCATAGCGGGCGTATGGAAAGTCGGGTATGTCTTGGGAGGCCTCAAATTTTGGATTGCCGGCCATCCCGCGCATTTCCCAGGTTACCATGTTCAGATCGCGGTTGTTGAGCACCATGACGACAAAGCGCGGGTCGCTCCACTCGCGCCAGTATTTTGCAACGGTGATGAGCTCGTTCAGCCCATTCATCTGCATGGCACCATCACCCACGACTGCCACAACCGGACGCGATGGAAACGCAAACTTCGCCGCGATCGCATACGGAATCGCGCAGCCCATCGAGGCGAGCATGCCGGAAACAGATGCTTGCATGCCCGTCCGCATCTTGAGATGGCGCGCAAACCACATGGTTGTCGAACCAACGTCGGCGGTCACTATGCATTGACTAGGGAGGCGCGGTGACAATTCGGCAAATACCAGCTCGGGGTTGATGAGCTTGCTGTCTGCGCGCGCGCGCGCATCGAGCGCTGACTGCCACTCTTGCACCTGCGATATGATTTTACTCTGCCACGTGCGATCCGTCTTGTGAATGAGTTTCGGGTATAACGCGCGCAGCGTTGCGGCCGCGTCACCGACGAGATTGAGCTCTGTGGGATAGCGCAGGCCAAGCATCGCAGGATTGATGTCGATCTGAACGCCGCGAGCCTGGCCTTCTTTGGGCAAAAACTCAGCGTAAGGAAAGCCGGTGCCGACGAGCAGCAAGGTATCGCATTTTGACATCAGCTCAACGCTCGCGCTCGTGCCCAAGAGACCAATAGTGCCGGTCACATACGGCAGTTCATCAGAGATCACGGCTTTGCCCAACAGCGCCTTGGCGACACCGGCACCGAGTGCGTCCGCAACCAGCTCGATTTCTTCCGCGGCTCCCAAAGCTCCGGCGCCAACGAGTATGGCGACTCGCTGACCTTTATTTAAAATGTCAGCGGCATACTCGAGGTCTTCCTCGGACGGTATGACTTTGGGTTGCGCCACGCCGACCGACGAGTGAATGGTGTCGTGCACGTGCGCCGGCTGAGGTTTTGCCGGCAGCTCTTGCAAGTCGTGAGGAACAATAATGCAGCAAACAGTGCGATCGGCAATGGCAATTCGAAATGCGCGATCAATAACATGTCGAGCAGCTTCTGGCACCGTTATCGTTTGCACGTAGCGCGCGACGTCTTTAAAGAGTGCCTGCAAGTCAACTTCTTGCTGGTAGCTCCCGCCCAGCGCCTCCCGAGCGGCTTGGCCGACGATTGCAACGACCGGTTGATGGTCGAGCTTGGCGTCATACAGCCCATTGAGCAGATGGATTGCACCTGGGCCCGACGTCGCAGTGCACACGCCGACGTCGCCAGTAAACTTCGCGTGAGCGCAGGCCATAAACGCAGCCATCTCTTCATGACGAACCTGTACGAAGCGTGGTTGGTTTGAGGCACGCTCAAACGCACCAAGCAGGTCGTTGATGCCGTCGCCAGGATAGCCGAAGACGCGACGTACCCGCCATTCCCGCAGACGCTCCAAAATAAAATCGCTGGTGCGTTGCTTCATGAACCCGTTCTTCCCGCGGGCCGCGACTCTAACCAGATGCTCGACATACTAGCATGGCGCGGAAAGACCGCGCCATCTGGGTTACCGACCGCTCAGCTCAGCGCGGATGCCGCATGTCGGTCAGGAGGCTTGATTGATTCGTCGCTTGCGCGGGCTGGTCAACCGCCAAAATGACGTTAGCAGAACTGGGGCTCGAGTTGTCTTCGACAGTCAACGAGTACGAGTTGTTCACGCTAACATCTGCCGAACCCGTAAACAAAACAGTTGTCGGCTGTCCGGCTGCTGTTACGGTAACGTTGTAAACGCCGCTCGGCATGATTGTTGCTGATCCCATCGTAGGAATATACGAGTTGCCAGGCGGGTTGGCAATCGAGCCCGAGTCGCTGCCGACGATTAATCCGGCGACAGAGGGTGTTGTCGGCAACGAGCCTCCCTGGTAAACATACACGTCGATTGGTCCTGGCAAGGGAGCAGCATCGTTCACCTTATAGCGAACGCTACTTGCGCTCTGTATGGAGTTGGTGTCCTGGAAAATATCCTCGCCGAAGTCTGGCTGCCCGGGTTCGCCAAGCAACGCGACTGTATAAAACGTGGATGCAGCCACGCTCTTTGAAACCGGCGGTACACTCGTCGGTGAAATTTGAAATTGCTGAGTACCGGCGCCGACCGTTTCGTACACTCCAACCGGCGTGGCTGTTGTGATTCCGCTATTGATACTGGTTGAAGCAACAAGCAGCGACAGAGGGCCTGGTTCGGCGGGAGACGCATCCAAAAGCCGCGCTTCGGCTTTGCCGCCGGCCGCGGCCGCGATCGTATTGCCAACCGAACTGCTCGTGCAGCTCGCAAGAGCGAAGGCAACTGCGACCAGCGCAAGCGCGAGCAATGATGTGTGAGAACGCATTCTGTTTTCTTTGACTCCATTCAATACAAATTGCATGACGGGGTCATGATATACAACGCGAGTTATTCCCGCGATGTTTTGCCGCTACGCCATGCGAGCAAGCAGAAGCTTGACACGCCACAACACTGCGGGATGTTACGTTGTGAATATTGCTGGGAAAAATAGATAAGCAGGCCCAAAGGAGAAAAAATGCGTCACCTGATTCTCGCAACGGTGTGCGCGGCGTTGATTGCCGGCGTTATGGCATTTGCTGCATCGCCGGGCACCGCTTTAGCGACGCAAGTTTATGCGGGCAAAGTCGTTCACGTTTCTACGGAAAACATCAAAGTTGAATCGTACAACCATTCACAGACGTTGAGCTTCATTGTCGTACCGAAATTCGATCAGATTTTTTCGCCCAACGGCAAGACGACGTACCAGATGAAAGACATCAGACCCGGCATGTGGGTTAAAGTGTTCTTCGACCAAAAAGCCTTGGGAGCGCGCCATGCCGACAAGATCATCATCGTAAGCAATGGCCAGGAAATAAAATCGTAGGGCCGCTGCTTATACTTTTGCGCCGATTACACCAAGGCTACTGCCTACTTTTTCAAACGCTGCGAGCGCGCGGTCGAGATGCGAGCGCTCAAGCGCCGAACTCATCTGAACTCGAATGCGCGCGGTTCCCTCCGGCACGACTGGGTAGCCAAAGCCGGTTACAAAAACGCCCTCTTTGAGCAACAGCTCGCTCATCTTGATCGCGAACGCGGTCTGGCCAACAATGATCGGAATAATCGCGCTTTCACCTTCGAGCGGCTTATAACCGATCGCTTTGAGCTGCTCGCGAAAGTACTTCGTATTTTCTCGCTGCTTGGTAAGCAGTTCCGGGTGCGCGTCGAGCTCTTCGATCGCTGCGAGTGAACTGCACGCAACCGTTGGCGGCAAAGCATTTGAAAAAAGCGAGGTTCGCGATTTCTGAATAAGCATCTCGATGAGGTTGCGCGAGCCCGCTACAAATCCACCCGCGGCGCCGCCGAGCGCTTTTCCGAGCGTTCCGGTGATGACGTCGACTTGGCCCACAAGACCATAGTGCTCGACGGTGCCGCGCCCTGTCGGGCCCATGACGCCCGTGCCGTGGCTATCATCGACAATGACGACGCCATTGTAACGTTTTGCCAATGCTGTGATCTGAGGCAGCTTGGCAAGGTCGCCTTCCATTGAAAAGACGCCATCGGTAATGATGAATTTGGCCATGTCAGGTGGCAGCGTCGCAAGCTTTGCCTCGAGGTCCGCCATGTCAGAGTGTTTGAAGCGCAAACGTTGAGCTTGCGTGGCCAGACGGCAGCCGTCGATGATCGATGCATGATTGAGCTCGTCTGAGACAATCGCGGTGCCCGCGATCGCCACTGTTGGAATGAGCCCCTCGTTGGCATTCCAACATGAAACATAGGTGAGCGCCGCTTGCATCCCCAGAAACGAACTGATCTTTTCTTCAACTTGCCGGTGAATTGAAAAAGTACCGCAAATAAATCGAACACTTGCGGTACCGGCTCCATATTTGCGCAAGCCTTCGATACCAGCTTCAATCACCCGCGGGTTGTCCGCCAAGCCGAGATAATTGTTGCTCGACAAGACGATTGTCTCGCCGGCTTCTTCCATATTTACCTCGGCTGCCATGGGTGTCGTGAGGTGGCGCAAGGTCTTGAACGTGCCTGCGGCGCGCAGCCCGTCAAGCTCCGTTTTTAATTTACGATCATATGCCTGGTTCATTTGGCTGGCCGTTCCTTTGAATTGAGATCGATGACGATTTTAACAGCTTTCCCCTCGTCAAGGAGATCGAACGCCTTTTTGTACTCTTCTAGGGGCAGGATGTGTGTGATAATCGATTTGAGGTCGATCCGCCCGGCGGTCACAAGCGCCTGCATTTGGTACCACGTTTCGAACATCTTTCGACCATTGATACCCAAAACAGTCAGGCCTTTGAATATGATGTTTTCAGCCAGGTTCAGGCTGACGTTGTCGGAGGGAAGTCCTAGTAATGCAGCTCGTCCGCCGTTACGCACCATGCTCAACCCCTGATTAATGGCTGCCCCACTTCCGCTCATCTCAAGCAGCACATCCGCGCCATGCCCGCCAGTGATTGAAAAAATCTTTTCTCTCAAATCAGGGGTCTTTGCGTCGAAGACTTCGTCGGCCCCGAGTTCTTTGGCGAGTGCGAGCTTCTGCGGGTTGAGGTCGATTGCGATAAGCCGCGCTGCACCGGCAGCTCGAGCTACAGGGATGGCCATAAGACCTATGGAGCCAACGCCCGTAATGACTACGCTTTTTGCACTGACTCCCGCTGTCATCACGGTGTGCACCGCATTGCCTAGCGGGTCAAAGACGGCCGCCCACTCGTCGGGAACCGCTGGATCGAGTTTCCAGATGTTGTGTTCTGGCACCGCAACGTAATCCGCAAACGCACCATCACGGTCGATACCTAAGATGCGCACTCGCTCGCAAATGTATTCCTGCCCCGTTCGACACAACAAGCACGCGCCACACGAGATGTGACTTTCAGAAGCCACCCGGTCGCCAATCTTGACGTTGCTCACCGCGTCGCCGATCGCTGCTACCGTACCCATAAATTCGTGGCCAACGATACGCGGCGGTATGATCCGCCCTTGCGACCATTTATCCCAGTGCCAAATGTGGCTGTCGGTCCCGCAGATCCCCGCCATTTTGACGCGCACCAAAACGTCTGTTGGGCCGAGATGTGGTAACGGCACCTGTTTGAGTGTAAGACCAGGTCCAGGCTGCTCTTTGACCAGCGCGCGCATGGTGGCCGGCAGCGTCGTTGTTTGCGTCACGGCCGCAAGTGTTCCGTTTGCATGTAGCGGCGGACCTCCACTCGATAGGGCTGCGCGGGCGCATTGCCCAACGGCGTTGTCGTGGCTTCAAAGAAAAAGCGTGCTTCAGCGCGACTCAAAGAACTCTCGCAAAAGATTGCAACGCAGCGGCGTCGCGCGCTGCGCCCTACGCTACCGGTCAACACGCAAGCTCGCGTGAGCGAGTCGCTCGTTGAGCGTCGACGCAAGCTCGAGAACAAGAACCGCCAACGCGGTGATTGGGAAAACATCTAGGCGCAGGGCATCGCGCAGTCAGCCAGAAGAGGCTCGAACGTTCGTTCGCGTCCAGGGGTGAGGCGGAGCCTCAAAATGCTGACTATAGATGAAGTTTTAGGCATCGACGGCCTCATGGCATCTGTCCTTAGTGGCTACGAATATAGGCCGCCGCAGATCGCCATGAGCAAAATGGTCAACCGCGGCTTTCTTGAGCACACGCACGTCATGGTGGAAGCCGGTACTGGTACGGGGAAATCGTTCGGTTATCTCGTGCCGGCGCTTCTCTCGGGCCAGCGCATTGTTATTTCCACTGCGACGCTTGCTCTCCAAGAGCAGTTGCTCAACAAAGACATTCCGCAGATTTTGAAGGTCTTAAACTCCAGCGCCCGCGTCGTTGTGCTTAAAGGCCGAAACAATTATCTGTGCCGCGACAAACTCGAGCAACTGCGCACGCGACTTGTGTTGGCGCGCGGCGAACACGACCACAAACTGTTTAGCTGGGCCGATCGCACGGCGACCGGCGATCGAGCGGAACTCGATTTTGTGCCACCGGACGTCCTGTGGCGCGAAGTTGACGCCGACATGGATGACTGCATCATGGAGGCTTGCGAGTTTTTTGGCCCCGATCGCTGTCATCAAATGCATGCGCGTGAAGCCGCTCGTCATGCAGACATTATCGTTGTCAACCACGCACTGCTCTTTAGCGATCTTGCTGCCGGCGGCGGCATTATCCCGGCCTACGAGTACGCCGTCCTTGATGAGGCCCACCAGATCGAGGACTGGGCAACATCAGCGTTTGCGTCAAGCATCTCTCGAGCAAGCATCAGTCGGCTGCAGCAAAAAATTGCTCGTGCATACGAATTTGATGAGCTCCTCAGCGCTGCGCTCTCCCAAGCGGCGCACGAATTGGCAGACGCACTGGCGCTCGAGCCAGGTTTACGCTATCCGCTTTCACGCAACGCCAAAGCAATTGGACTGCTCGACCCTTTACAGCGTGCCCTCTACCGAGTCGAGAATTGGATCGCCGATAAATGGGCCAAGAAGTCGCGCTTTCCGAATGCGAGCGAAGATCTTCTCAGACGCCGTCGAGATTTGATCGTGCGAGCGCTTGTCGCCCACACGCAAACGATCGAGCGCCTGCGTCTTGGAGGAGATGACTGGATTACGTGGGTTGAGCGCAACGAAGAGCGTCGCGATGCCGCGGCGGTGCATTGTGCGCCTGCTTCAGTGGCCGATTTGCTGCGCGAGCTGCTCTTCGAAAAAACCCGTAGCATCGTCATGACCTCGGCAACGATTTCAACCGGCGATGACTTTGCGTATTTGCGCCGGCAGGTGGGGTTAGAAGCCGCGCCGGTCGACGAGCTTGTGGTTGACTCGCCGTTTGATTTCAAACGCCAAGCAATCTTGTATCTGCCACCCGAGCGCCTTAACCCAAAGCATCCGCGTTTTGCCGCTCAAGCAGCTCCGGTCATCAGGGACATCCTAGAAGCAACGCAAGGGCGGGCGTTTGTGTTGTTCACATCAGTCGCCATGATGGAAGCGCTCGGCACCATGATCGGACCGGATCTCTCGCTTCCCTACAAAATTCAAGGGCAAATGCCAAAGGGCGCAACGCTGCAATGGTTTCGCGAGCAACACAACGGGGTGCTCTTCGCAACCGCGTCGTTCTGGGAAGGCGTCGACGTCGTCGGCAGCGCACTATCGTGCGTGATCATCGATAGGCTCCCATTTCCTCCGCCGGAAGATCCAATCGTTGCAGCCCGTTCGCGCTTTCTTGAAAGTTGTGGCCGCGACGCATTTCGTGCGCTGATGATTCCAGCGGCGATCACACGATTGAAGCAAGGCTTAGGCCGTCTCATCCGCAGCTCAACCGATCGCGGGGTTATGTGCATCCTCGATGGCCGGCTCGAAACGATGTGGTATGGAGAACCGATCCTGGCCGCGCTGCCACCAGCCAGACGCGTTCACTCGCTAACAGAGGTCAGCGACTTCCTCAAGGCCAGCGAGCAAACTCCGCCAAGAACCCTTGCCAGCCGCCGGTGACGCTCAGCACCGAACCCGTGACAAACGACGCTTCATCGCTCGCAAGATATACGACTGCGTCGCCGACATCTTCCCAGCTGCCTGGGCGCATCGTTGGGTTTCGGTAATCGCGCCGCTCCAAGGTTGCAGCACGGTCGGCATTTTTGTCGCGAATATCGCCGACATTGACAACGTTGCAGGTGATTCCGTGTGGACCTTCTTCGAGCGCCAACGATCGAGTAAACGTGGTGACCGCCGACTTTGCTGCGGCATATGCCGCAAGATGGCGCGAACCCATCGCGCTCTCGCTCCCTGTCATTCCAAAAGTAATGACGCGTCCAAAATGGCGTTCACGCATGTACGGCAACGCCGCCTTGACTGTGTAAAAAACCGAGCCCATATTGCCTTCCATGATGGCTCGATAATCCTCAAGACTCGTGTTATTAACATCTTTGACAATCATCGGTCCGGCGCCGCAAACAAGAACATCGACGCCGCCAAATGCGGTGTGCACAGCGCTAACAAGATCAGCCGCCTGCGCTGGATCCGACACGTCGCCGGCAAACGCTTGGACTTTTTCGCCAACTGCTCGCACTGCGTTAACAGTCTCAGTTGCATCATTTCGTGGACTGCGATAATTGGCTGCTATAACGTAACCTCGTCGCGCCAGTGAAACGCACACACCACGCATCAGCCCGCCTGCGCTGCCAGTGA
>JBPYDX010000238.1:0-8275 GCA_051986115.1 Candidatus Eremiobacteraceae bacterium | reverse complement strand
CAACCGCCGTGGTGTAAGAGTCAACCAAGAAGTCGTCACTTTTAATGACGCGATCTCCCTTCGGACCGCGCACCAAAAGTGTCGCATTGCCGATGAGTGCCACTACCGGCCAGTCGCCGGCGGGATCGTTGTGACACATACTGCCGACCACCGTGCCGCTTTGGCGAACTACTGGATCTGCAACCACGGCGGCCGCATCGGCAACGCCCCGATAGCGCGACACAATGGGCGAGCGCTCCAGCGCCGCGTCGCGAGCAGTCGCACCGAGCACAAGCGCGCCGTTTTCTTCGCGAATGTAGTCCAGTTTATCGATCGTGTTGATGTCAACGAGCACCGAGGGACGCGCAAGCCTATAACGCATGGCGGGAATAAGACTTTGACCGCCCGCGAGGACACGGGCATCCGACCCATTTTTTGCAAGCAAAGCGAGCGCTTCGTCAATTGAGTGCGCTGGCTGGTATTCAAAGGCTGCTGGAAACACGTTTGCCTCCTGTGCCGTCCGGCCCGTTCGCGATGGGGCCCAAAGTGTTCCCCGCTACCCATGCCGGTCCCCTTATTTTGCGACGGGTGGCTACGCTAACATTTGCGAAGCTCGGTTCCCACTCAACGGAGACAGCACATGATTGATTATCAAAGCGAAAAAGTGACATTGAGTGTAAAGGACGGCCACGCTATGGAGGCCTTCGTGGCGCGCCCAACTGAAAAAGGAGTGCGTCCCGGCATTCTTGTGTTTCAAGAGGCCTTTGGTGTGAATGCACACATGCGCAATGTTGCGGGGCGTTTCGCAGATTTGGGGTTTATCGCAATTGCACCAGAGCTTTTCCATCGCAGCGCACCTGCGGGTTTTGAAGTTTCGTACGGCGATTATGACGCAGTGCGCCCACACACAAGCGCGTTGACGCCAGACAGCATCACAGCAGATGTTAGCGCCACATTCCAATGGCTTCAGGAGCAATCAGACGTTGATGAAGAGCGCATCGCCTGTGTGGGCTTTTGCATGGGTGGACGAGTGTCGTATATTGCTAATGCCGTTGTGCCGCTAGGCGCCGCCGTTTCTTTTTACGGTGGCGGCATCGTACCAGATTTGCTGCCGCTAGCAAAACAGCAACACGGACCGATCTTGCTCTTTTGGGGCGGCTTGGACAAGCATATCGGGCCCGACCAGTACCGCGCGATTGAAGATGCGCTCACAGAAGCGGGCAGACCGTATGAGCAAGTTATCTTTTCCATGGCTGACCACGCATTTTTTAACGACGCACGGCCGGCGTATAATGAAGGAGCCGCGTGCCAAGCGTGGGCGCTCATGCTCGAATTCTTTCGCGTCAACGAGATCTTGAACTAGTCGAGCTTTAATGCTTGCTCATCTTCGGAGTGGGCGGCAGCCGTAGCCGTTAGGGTGTTTTGGACTGTCGACGGGGCCATGTAATAGAGCGCGAGCAACGCGAACAAAACGACGCTTAGCACTGGACTGACGAACGCGAGCCCCGAGCCGATGATGTAGACAATCGGGCCGCCGGTGTTCCAAAAATTACGTGTCCGCAAAAAACCCAAGAATGTTCCGCGTTCATTTCGCGGCAGCGTTGCTACATACCACAAGACATTAAAAAAGGCTGAGATTGCGATCAAGGTTAGGCCATAGAAGGCCACGATAACCGGCGCAAGCCCGAACTGCGCGAGCAAGAGCGTCGGGTACGGTAAGAATGCAACGAACAACAACAACCCGAGGTTTGCGACCATCGCCGCATACGAGATCTGTTTGGCATGATGAAAGAGTGCGTAGTGGTTGAACCACATGATGCCGACAGTTGCAAAACTTGCAAAGTACACGAGATACTGCGGCCACATGCTTAGCAAGCTGTGCAGCACAGCAGTCTGGTTGAGAGCCGCAGGTTTGGGCGGCTGAAAGGTCAGCACCAGTAGGGTAATCGCGATTGCGAAGACGCCGTCGCTAAATGCTTCGAAACGTCCCTTCGAAATAAGAACAGGCTTGCGCTCGCTCATTGCGACCTGACTTGGCGTGCGCAGCGTGTGGCCCTCTCGTACCGGTAGCAAGAGGAATAAAACTATTACAAAGCTTACTTCCGCACCCTTACTGTACCTTACAAGGAGCTAACTATGAAGAAGCTTTTGTTGAGCTTTCTGACATTCGCGTTGTTCTGCGTTGGCACTACGGCCATCGGCTCAGCCGACACTGCAGCAACAGGAACGGCTGCGTCAGGTTCCTCAACAATTATGTCTGCTGATGATGTCAAGTGGACCGCAGTTCCCAACCTGCCGGGCGTGCAGATGGCGGTCATGTACGGCGACCCTACACAAAGCGGGTCTCAGTATACGATGCGCCTGAAGTTTCCTGATAATTATCAAGTTCCGGTGCATTGGCACAACGACGTCGAACGAGTCACGGTCTTGAGCGGCACCGGCATCTTTGGCATTGGCCACAGCATCGATGCCTCAAAAGGGACGCCCATATCAGCAGGTTCATTCATCGTTGTTCCCGCAAACGTTCACCATTGGTTGATCGCAAAGAGCGGTTTGGTTGTGCAAACAAGCGGTGTCGGCCCGTTCACGATGAACCTTATGAAATAACCGAACAAATCTGACTCGAGGTAGGCGCCCGTGTGTCATCATCTCGGCACACGGCGCCTGCCCATCAAAATGTCTCGCTCCGACTGACGCGGAAAATCGCGTTTTCAGCGGAGGGATTGATGAAACAGCGGATCGCTTGCTTGGTATTAACAGCCTCACTCGTGCTGACGCTTGGAGTTGACACGCGAGCACAGATAACCAATGGTGATGCCACCTATTCCTCGCTCGCGCAGTCGTATTTCAATGACCTATTCAGGGCCAATCCATCGCAAGCGACTGATTCAGGTATCCATGAGTACGACCGGCAGCTCGAAGATTTCGGTCCGGCACACTTCGCAGCACAGATTGCAACCGATAATGCCTATTTAGCAAAGCTGAACGCCATCGACCCGCAATCGCTTTCGAGCGAAGTCCAAATCGATCGGCAAATGCTCATCTACGCATTGAAAGATGATCTGCTGGCCACGCAGACGCAGAGCAAATGGCAACACAATCCTGATCTTTACACCCAAGTGGCAAGCGACTCAATTTATCAAGTGATGGCGCGAGATTACGCGCCGCTGACAATCCGGATTCAAAACGCGACGGCACGCGAGCAGCAAATACCCCGGCTGCTGACGCAAGCCGAAAGCAATATAACAAGCGTCGACGCCGCAACAGCGCAAATATCGTACGAGGATGCCTCGGGTGCTATCGACTTCTTTACGAACGACGTCCCCGAAGGCTTTGCAGCCGAGACGAACCCAGTATTGCAACGCCAGTTCAAGGCCGCTAATAGCGCAGTCATTGCTGCGTTACGCACGTATACGCTATGGATCAAGGCCGGGCCGCTCGCGCATCCCCAAGGAACCTTTGCGATTGGGAAGGCCGCTTATCAGCAGCGTTTGCTCTACGTCGACGCGGTAACAATGCCCGTCGACCAATATCTTGCGTTGGGCGAGCGCACGCTCGCGGCGACGCAAGCCCAGTTCAATGCCGTCGCGCGCCAAATCGATTCAGGCCACACGGCGCAACAAGTGTATGCATCGCTTTCGCTTGCGCACCCCACGACCCAAGCGCTGCTTCCCACCGCCCAACAAGACATCGTCAAGCTGCGCGCTTTCGTGCAACAGCGCCACATCATCACATTACCGCCGGATGCCAACGTCAAAGTCGTCGAAACGCCAGCCTTCGCGCGCGCCACCTTGTTTGCAGCTTTCGATTCGCCGGGTCCGCTTGAAAAAGTCGCCACGCAAACCCATTATTATGTAACGCCGCCAGATGCGACATGGCCGAAAGCAGTACAAGAAAAGGCGTTGGGTTTTTTCAACGACTACACATTCCCCATTATTTCAGCACACGAAATTATGCCAGGTCATTTTGTAAATTACGCGATCAACAAGCGGTTAAACCTCAGCCTGACGCGGCAACTTTTGTGGAACCCTGAGTTTGGAGAAGGCTGGGCGCACTATGACGAGCAGATGGTGGTTGATGAAGGCTGGGGCAATGGTGATCCTAGGGTTCGCCTCGCTCAACTGGACGCAGCGTTGATTCGTGAGTGCCGTTACGTCGTGGGCGTGGAAGAGCATACGCAAGGCATGACAGTCGACCAAGCGACGACATTCCTAATGCAAAACGCGTACATGTCGCAAACAGATGCGCGCCGCGAGGCGCTGCGCGGTACGCAAGATCCGATGTACGGTTACTATACGCTTGGCAAATTAATGATCCTCAAGCTCCGCAGCGATTATCAGAAGAAGATGGGCAGTGCCTACACCCTCGAAAGCTTTCAGGATGCGCTCTTGGCGCACGGCGACCCACCGCTACCCTTGCTGCGGCCAATCTTGTTGGGCGCAGCCGACGATGGCAACCCTCTCTAGCAGACCTTCGCCTTCGGTTTAGGCTCGGTTTCGTCGCCCGTCGGGACTGGCGGAATCAGCGGTGGACGGTCGTTCATGCTCCGATTATCCAACCTTCGGTAAGGTCGAGTAATCCGGGATTCCTCGCACCGGCTCGCCAAAGCTAATCCTATGGCGGTCATTGTACCGATGGCTCGCCGTCATTTCATCGGGAGACGAGCCGAGCTCGAGCAACTGCGTGCCGCTTACCGCCAGGCAGCGGCCGGGAACGGTGCGACGGTTCTGGTCGAAGGCGACGCGGGCATTGGCAAGACTCGGCTCGTCACCGAATTGCGGACCTGGCTCGCTGAGCAGTCTGGTCTTGCGGGCGTCGGCGAATGTCTCGATTACGCTCAAGCGCCCTATGCGCCGTTTGCTGATGCCCTGCGAGAAATCTTACGAGCTCAGCCCCAAGCGCTGAACAACGCACTGTTGGTGAGGCGTTTTTTGTCGGCGCTGCTGCCCGAATTTGCTGCCGCTAATTCCCAAACGGCGCCACCGGCTTCAAAACGACAACTCTTTGACGCCTACGCAGAAGCGCTTCGTCTGCTGTCTGAGCGAGCGCCGCTCGTGATTGTCATCGAGGATCTCCACTGGGGTGATCCCGACACGCTTGATCTCCTCGTGCATTTGGCCGGCATTGTTCCCGCAATGCGAGTCGTAATTTGCGCAACGTATCGGCAAGAGGAAACCGTTCGAGCCGGCTTTTCGCCTGCACTCTCTCGCTTGCTGCGTCGCTCCGCGACTGCGCTGACGCTTGCGCCGTTACGCGCCGAGGAAATGAGCGCTTTCACACGAGAGGCGCTCGGTGGCAAACAGCCTGTCGACCGGCGCGCCGTCGAACGTGCAGTGGCTTTGTCTGAGGGCAATCCTCTGTTCGCTGAGGAGTTGCTGCGCCACGCGCTTGAAGGCAAGACCGAGCTCAGCTCGCTCACGTTGCGGGCCTTGATCCTCGAACGTCTGCGGCCACTCAGTGATCAGCAGCGGCTCGTCTTGGTGTATGCCGCCGTCATCGGCCGCCGCTTCGAAGCAACCTTGCTGGCTGCAACTATGGGCAAGCCGCTTGATGAAGTAGCTCTTGCGTTACGCTTAGGCCGCGATAATCAGCTGATCCTTGAAGAGGCAGGCGAACACGTCACCTATACTTTCCGTCATGCGCTCGTGCAAGAGATTCTATATCGAGAATTGCTCGCACCTGAATTGCAAGCCGTGCATTTCAAGATTGCTCGAGCACTCGAGCAGGCAGGCGACGTCCAAAGACACGCGATTGGCCTGGCACATCACTATTGGTCAGCCAAAGAAGTGGCCAAAGCTGCCGAGTACGCAGAGCTGGCCGGAGACACATCCATGCAGGCGCTCGCATTTAGCGAAGCGGCAACCTACTACGAACGAGCTATCGAAGGCACAGCGCCTGCGGCACGCGATCGTCGCAGCCAATTGTTCGAAAAACTCGGCTCGGCGCTGCTCATCGCCGGTCTGCCCGAACGCTCGATTCGTTCTTACACGCAGGCCTTAGAGCTATTGCCTAGCGATGCCGATTTGCAGCGGCGTGCACTTTTGCACTCGCACATTTCGCGGGCCGAATATCTGGTGGGCGATCACCCCGCGGCGAGCGCCTCCGTTGATCGCGCACGCAAACTCTTAGCTGGCATGCCACCGAACCCAGTCCTCTTCCGGCTCGCGGTGCGCTGGGTATTTTTGAAATCACTTGAGGCAAATCTCGATGAGGTTCGCGCTGCGCTTTTGGACCTCGAAGCGTTCCCCGCGTCACCGCCGCTCGATTTACAACCTCGATTTCATGTGGTAATGGCGATTGCCAATATGTTGTTAGGCGATTACGCTCGCGCTGAGCAAGCCTGCGCTGCTGCGATCGCAGCTGCCGAGCAGCTTAGAGATGGCGAGGAGCTTTTTGCCGCCCATAACACGGCGGCGCTCGTGTACGACGAAATCGGAGAAAAAGTTAAAGCAAAAGTCGAGCTCAACCGCGCCGTAGAAGCAGCCCAAGAATACTTGCTTGTCAGCGAGCTCATCATTGGCAGGCTCAACCAGATCGGCAACCACCTTGCTTTTGGCGAGATCACAAACGCAAGAGAAGACCTCGAAGGGGCGCTGGCCGTTCCCAATCTCAGCGATATGCCGCTGCTTATGATGGGAGTAAGAGCGTACGGCACCGTGATCGCTCTCCATCAAGGCGATAGAAAATTACTTGACGAGCTTGCGAGCGATGCATGGAATCAAAACGTCCAAATTCATGTCGGATATCTATGGGTTATTACCGCTGCGCAAGTTGAGTTATCTGCTCATCAGGGACGGTTGCAAGAAGCTCAGTTAGCAATTCATCGAGGCGTTGCAAATGCCCCCAGTGCTCGGGCGACATTCTGGCCGATGTTGTTCGCTGCGCGTTTTGCCACCCTTGACGATCTCGTTCATATGCGCGCAATCATCCAACCATGGGTGGCTCGCCAACGTCTGCCGCGAGGCCAAGCCTTTAACGCAACCTTGGATTGCTACATCGCTAAAGCCAAGGGTCAACAAGAAGAGAGTAAACGTCATGCAGATGTTGCTCGCACGGGTTTTGCACAAGAAGGTTCGCTAATTTTGGAAGCGCTAGCGGCCGAGCTTGGCGGCCATCGGCGCGATGCGATTGAACTTTATCGGCGCGCCGGGGCTTTCGGGGACGTTGTAAGGTTAGACGCAGACGGTTCGCGCCGCAGGCGGGACCGCCATGCCATCGAGCTTAGCGAGCGCGAACGCGAGGTCGCCAAGCTCGTTTCCCAAGGAAAATCGAACAAGGCGATTGCGTCAGCACTCATCATCAGCGAGCGCACAGTCGAGAACCACATCACGTCAATCTTTAAAAAGATGGGCGTCAGCTCGCGAGCCGAGCTGATCGCCCGCTACTTGTCTTCGGTGTAACCTGCTGGCACGTCAAAGAGCGGCGCATCCGCATCAGTCAACTGGCGGATATTTCCTCGTTCGGAAACCTTCACGTAGTTGACCGGTGTCCCAGCCCCACCGCCCGGGCTAAAGTGCTGCATTATTGCCGCAGGATCAGGCATGCCACTATTTGAGGATGGTTGGGCCGCTGCTTGTGAATCTCGAACAACGCTCGTTGCACGGTAGACGTACATGAGGTCGGTGGGCACCGTTACGCCCGAGACTTGGCGGTTGACGGAAACTGTACAACCGTTCGGCAATGCGAGCGAATCCAACGCTTGTTGATGTGCGGGCACGGGTTCGGGAAGCTGGGCATAATACTCAAGCCTTTTGGCACGAAACGAACCATCATGGCACGAGCCCGAGCTGTCGGTGAGCGTCACAAGTGCCTCTGCACTGTAGCCCGCCGCTGTTTGGCCATTAACTGTGGCTTGATCTGCCTGACTGACTGAAATCATTGCCGTTGCCGTTGCCTGGCCCGATTCTCCAGTCGTCGCTGCGGCCGATGCCTGTGTTTGGCTTGCGCTAGATTCTTGTGTCTGGCTTGCGACACTCGTGTCGTACTTTCGGTACGTCTTTGCTTTTGTATCGAGCAAAATCGTGAGATGTTGATCCGGCTTTTTGATGATTACACTGGTGCCTGTCTGGACACGGCTCCAGCCGTTGTAGAAAGCATAACTTGTGATCGCATAGGTGTTGCCGGACATTGCGTCCATCTCTTGTTGCATTTGTTTTTTTGCAGCCGCCTGCTGCTTAGCAGAATTGGCCATCGAGAAAATGGTTCCAACGACGGGAATCTCCTGGATTGCCATCTGCCCGATATTGGGACCTTTTGGCATGTTGAAACCACCTGATGCGTTTTGGGCATCCTTGGC
>JBPYDX010000237.1:0-8391 GCA_051986115.1 Candidatus Eremiobacteraceae bacterium | reverse complement strand
GGCGGCGATCCGATTATTGGTACGGTGTTTGTAGATTGTTTGCGCGCGTTTGAGCGCGACGACCGAACTGAAGCTGTCGTCATCGTCGGCGAAATTGGTGGCACGGATGAAGAAGATGCAGCGCATTTGATTGCCACTGGAGGATTTACCAAGCCCGCGGTTGCTTTCATCGGCGGCCGATCCGCACCCGAAGGCAAACGTATGGGTCATGCAGGCGCTATCGTGAGTGGCTCGAGCGGCACGGCGCAAGCTAAAGTCGAGGCGTTTGTGAACGTTGGCGTCAAGGTCGCCGATAGCCCAGCTGAAATTCCCCGACTTGTAAACTCGGTTCTCGCGCAGCCCGTAAGGGGATAGACTCCGGACCCTTCTGCACACCCGAAACCGTCCCGCAAACCGGCAGACGAGCAGGTGTGTGTGATGCTCAAGAGAACCTTAAAGCCACGTTAAGCAGATAGGGACAACAGGCAACACTTGAGGCTTGTGTCCTTGGTGTTCTTGCGTCCAAGTTGCTTAACGCTCTCAACTCACTAAGGAGGAACCCATTGATGCAACATAAGGGGCTTCTCCGCATCGCGCTCTTGGCGCTTTTGGTGTTGCTGGTCCAGGGAACATGGGCACTGGCCGACACCACCGGTGGCATCGAGGGCAAGGTGACGGACCAAAACGGTAATGCCGTTTCGGGTGCGAGAGTGACCGTAACATCGCCGTCGCAACACGCGACTGCGACCACAGCATCGAACGGATTCTACGCGGTGCTGAACCTCTCGCCGGATACCTACAGCGTGACCGCTACTAAAGACGGTTACGATACCTCGACAGTGTATGGCATCACGGTGCAGGCCAACCAAAGTACGGCCGCCGATGTCAAAATGCACACGGCCATCCGAACGATCGGACACGTGACGACAACGGCGACGGCCAGTATCGTCAGTAAGACGGTCACGGGTGACCTATACGCTGTGAACGCTCAAGCGATCGCCAGAGCTAACGGTAACGCTGGTGGCGCAGAAACGCTTTACAGCCAAAACAGTATCGTTGGATCTCTACCTGGTGTAACGCGCTATGCAGTAGGAGCAGGCCCTGGCTATGGAGGCCAAGGTCAGCTGAGTATTCGTGGTGGCGCACCCGACCAGGTCGGTTACGAGCTTGAAGGCGTACCGCTAAACCGTGGCTTTGACTTCTACAATGGCACGTCGTTTAACACAAACGGCCTCGCCAGCTTGGAAGTCTACACCGGTGGCGCGCCTGCTGACTCGGGCCGCGCTATGTCGGGTTACATCAACGAGATCATTCAGCGTGGTTCATACCCGGGCGGCGCGAGCTTCACGGCTTCCAGCGGCACCCCGCTGTTCAGCCACTCGCTTCTCGCATCGGTGTGGGGCGGCACGCCCAATAACCGCTTCACGTACTATGTTTCGACGCTGGGATCTAACAACTACGTGAACTTTGGTAACCGCAGCAACAACGCGAACCTATCGTATACAATTCCAGCGGGTGACCCTGGTTGCGGCCCGTTTAACTTCAGCCTCACACCAACGGTTACAAGTGGGCACTTCCGCATGAACTGCGCGGTAGCCAACAGCCTCAACTCGCCTGTCTCGCAAGGTGCATACGCTTCAACGCCTTACAACGCCCTGCGCGACACCGCGACCAACCTTCACTGGACATTCGCGCACAACGGCCTGAACGACGACCTGCAGATGCTCTACATCGTGGGCACGACAGCATCCCCGCCGTACGGGCAGTATGGTACCCCCGGTGCTGACATCGCACAGGCCAGCGGGCTGACGAGCGTTTATTATCCTGCCCAAAAGACAATCTCGTGGCCGGCCGGCTCCTTCTATCAGGGCCAGTCGGGTCAGCCTTGGAATCCGGCGCTGCAGTTGCCGCTCAGCTGGCCGACTTCGGGTGGAAGCATTCAACCCGGAACCTGCCCGGCTGCTTGCACCGGTGGTCCAATGACCAACGGTTTCAACGACAGTGAAAGCACTCAGTACTCGATTCAGAAAGTCGGCTTCACGCGATCTCTAACGCAAGACTCGTTCCTGCGAATCACTGGGTACACGATGTACTCAGCGTGGAATCTCGACCAGCCGACCAACTTCTTTGTCGGTGGTACGTTCTACCAGCTCCATGACAACGCGACGGGTCTTGGCATAAACTACCAAAACCAGCTCAACTCGCAGAACCTGGTCAAAGTAATCGGTGACTGGTCGCGCGACTTAACGCTGCGTTACAACTACGCGCCATCGCTTGCCCTTGGCGGCGGCGTGCCGACATGCGCGACTGCAACACCCGGTGTGACGGCTCCATGCACGCCTGGTGCAACAGTTGCAACAATCCAGCCGCCATTCTCGACCTGGAATAACGTAACACCGCTCAACTGGGATGGCATCGTCGAAGATGCGTTCAAGCCAAACGACAAGTGGGAGTTCGACCTCGGTTTGCGCTGGGATCAATTCCTGTTCCAGCTGATGCCGCAGCAGATCACTGGTCCTCAGGGCATAGCGTACTTGGGTGAGCAGCTCCAAGGTCAGTGCCTGTTTGGTTACGCATACTCGCCAGCCGATCCCAAGACAATCGGCGGGCAAAACTGCTTCCAGCAGTTGTCTCCTGGCGGAGCGCAAAACCCGTTAGGGACGGTTAATACCAACGTCATCGCGCCAGGTGGCTTCGCGTGGACGAACCCACCCAGCTCATCTGGCTACACCTACATGAGCCCACGCTTCGGCATGACGTTTGACTTGGATCCTCGCGATGTGATCCGCGCATCCGCCGGCCGCTACGTGCAAGCACCTAACTCAGCGTTTGAGCAGTACACGCGCAATCCGGCCTGGGGCCCGGGTGCAGGCATCAGCCTCCTGAACAGCTTTATGACAGGCTTAGGTTTTGGAGCCTATCATAACGTCTTGCCGGAGGACAGCACGAACTACGACATGTCGTTCGAGCATCAGTTCAATGGTGGTATGTCGGCTAAGCTGACGCCGTACTATCGCAACACCCGCAACCAGGTCTTGAGCATTCCGTTCAACCCGGCGTCGCCGAGCTTCGTGACCGGAGACAACTTCGGTAACGCGCAGATCAGCGGCGTTGAGTTCGCACTGCAAAAGACGATCTCGGGTCAGTCCGGCATCGGCGGTTACATTGGTACCACGTACACCAACTCGGTGCTGCGTTTCAATGTGCCGGCGGGCGGAAACTCGACGTTCATCGACGTGCTCAACGGTACGCCGTACAACAACTGCACGCAGCTGGTTAATGGCGCGCTGCCAAACAGCGGCATCTGCGGTTACAACAACGCGTACAATACGCACTTCGCGTTGGAAAACCCGAATGCACTGTATCCGCCGTCGTTCGTGATGTCACCGGGTGGAACTGCTCCCTCGTATGACGTGCACTGGACGATCAACTTCTCGCCTGAGTTCAAGAGCAACGGGTTCGATGTATGGATACCCTTCCAGTATCAGTCGGGTAACCCATATGGCGATCCGCTCATGTTCGCAGACAATCACTGCCCGCCGGGCCAGCCCTCGAACGCGAGCACAGGTTGCGTCGCGGTTCCGAGTGGTATCAACCCGGTTACGGGCAAAGCGTTTGCTTACTACGGCGGCTTTGGTCCGGATCCGTACACAGGCACGTTCGACAGTCTGGGAAGTCTGAAAGGTCCGTCTTGGTGGACAGCGGGTCTGCAGATCTCTCATGATATCGGACGCAACCTGACGGCAAACATCCTCGGCACAAACTTGTTGGTTGGCATGCACAACCAAGGTTATGCTTGGGAACAACCGGCGAACCAGCACAACATAGCGTACAGTGACAACAGCTTCTACAGCTCGTTCCCGCTTGGTGGGTTCACGTCTGGCACGCCAACGTCGCCGGCTCCGAATCCGCTCAACGGATACTACGGCGCCAACTACTACGGCTATTCGCCATCAGGTTTGCTCCCGATGTCATCCTGGATCTTCCAAATCACGATGAAGATGTAGTCTGATTTCGTAAGCGCAAACACCGCAAGGCTGCCGGGAAACTGGCAGCCTTGCTGCTTTTTGGCACTGTTTCGGGCAGGGCGCAGTACTGTGCTAGCGAACCGCGAACTACAGCTTACCGTTGAAAGGTCGAACTGACGCCGGGTGCACGCGGCGGTCTTTCCCATAAGTTGAGGAGACTTCAGTCCTGATGAATCCCACAAGGGGAGTTTGTATTGCCCTGGCGTCGGCAGCCGCAGCGGCGCTCTTGCTGACGTCGTGCAATAACAATACGGCGACGCCGAGCACCGGTGTTACTGCGTGCACGGGTGTTGTCGGGCCGGACATCTTGTACGTCCAAGACTCGACGACAAGAGAAGTTCGCATGTACGCTGACGCCTCAGCCCTCAACTGCGAAGGCTGCGCCCAAAGCTTCCAGTCGACAAGCGACGGCAGCAATCCCGACATAGTAATTTCTCCTACCTTTCACGTGCTCTGGTACCCAAGCGCGTACCCGAACCAAGGTTTCACTGGGACTGAACCGACCCCGATTCGCGTTTGGCAAAGCCCGTATGTTAACAATAACGTGAATCCCACTTCGACCGTCTCTTACAGCGACGGCGCGGGCACGGCGACATACGACTCGACTCACGACCTCCTGTATATCGCGAACGTCACTGGGCCAGTCGTTCAAGTGTACGCGAATGCGCACCTCATGAATAACGCGTCGGTTCCGGCTGCAAACATTACGCTCGTCATCAAAGATGGTGGTATCGCGGGAACGCCGCGACCGTCGGAGCTGGAGTACGACCCAACCAAGGATATTCTGTATGTCAGTGACTACGGAACGGTTGTCGCAATATTTACGGCATTCGGCGCGGCAGCACAGGCTGCTGTTGTCTCACACACCAACCCAACGATCTCGTATACGCGTGAAATAAATGGACTCTTTCAGCCTCGCGGCCTGACCTATAGTCCGGCAAATGATATTCTCTTCGTTGGCGAGCGTTATCCACTCTCTGGGGCCGGGCAAGTCGACGTCATTCACGGCGCGAGCACGGCAAGCGGTCCGAACTCACACGGGCAGGTAATGTACGGTTTCGCGACCGGGCCCAACGGTATGGCGTACGATCCGCTGCGCGACTTGCTCTTTATTTACGATCCGCCGAATATTTGGACGGTTCCCTCACCCGAAGTTGGCACTGGTGCTGTGAACAACATCGTGAACCGTCACCAGTGGTTCGATCCAAACGTCGCTCCGGGTCTGTTCGGCTTCGGGTTAGCCGTCGATACCACGCATTAAGTTCGCGCGGGCGGACGATTACAGTCCAAGCAGGCGGGCGATGACCATGCGCTGCACTTCGTTTGTGCCCTCGCCGATTTCGTTGATCTTGCAGTCGCGCCAGTAACGCGAAACCGCGTATTCGTCCATAAAACCGTAGCCGCCATGAATTTGAACCGCCGCGTTGGCGCAGCGGCGCGAGACCTCTCCCGAGAACAGCTTTGCCATTGCCGCAGCCATCGCGAAGTCTTTCCCTTGATCTTTGAGCCAGGCTGCTTTGAGCACGGCGGTCCGGGCAAGTTCGATCTCAACTGCCATATCGACCAGTTGAAATTGCACGGCCTGAAACTTTGCAATTGGTTGACCAAATTGAAAGCGTTCTTTCGCGTACTTGGCGGCGGCATCGTAACACGCTTGCGCGAGTCCAACCGAAAGAGCCCCGACGCTGATGCGCCCGCCATCCAAAATATCCAGAAACTGTTTGAAGCCCGAGCCGCGTTGACCAAGGAGGTTCTCCTCGGGCACTAGAGCATCGGCAAAGGTTAATTCGCGCGTGTCGGAGGCACGCCAGCCCATCTTCTTATACGGCGCCGCTTGCCTATAGCCGCCCGTGTCTTGCGGAATAACAATGTTGCTGATTTCGGCACGCCCATTTTTTGCAGGTCCAGTCACCGCTGTGATGGTGACGCCTCCGGTCATTGCCGTGCCGGCGTTGGTAATGAAACACTTGGAACCGTTGACAACCCAGCGCCCGCCTTGTAGCTCGGCAGTTGTTTTGGTGGCCCCTGCATCCGAACCAGCGCCCGGCTCTGTTAAGCCGAACGACCATAGCTTTTCGCCGCGCGCCAGCGGCACTAAGAACTTTTGCTTTTGCGCTTCGGTGCCGAACTGTAAAAAAGGCTGCGAACCCAGCGAAACGTGCGCGGCCATTGTGATGCCCACCGATGCATCAGCGCGTCCAATTTCCATAACCGCGAGCGCGTACGAAACTATGTCCGCGCCTGCGCCGCCATATTCTTCCGGAAAGGGCAGCCCGAGCAATCCGAGCTCACCCATCTTGCGAATCGTCTCGAGCGGGAACTCGGCCTTTGCATCCCACTCCTGCGCGTGCGGTGCAATTTCTGCATCGGCGAAGTCACGACACAACTTTTGCACATCTAACTGGTCGGTCGTGAGATCGAAGTTCATGTGGCCCACCTTTGCCATAGCGCCGGTCACTCCCCCACCGATAGGGTGGCACCGATGCCTGGCGAATCAGTGTTCGACAGGATGGCCAGTTTTAGCACTCCGGGCTTTGCGTTGGGCCGCCCGTGATCGTCTTTCAAGACGTTAGCCTCGTATATCCCAACGGAGTCCACGCCCTTACCGAAGTCAGCCTCAATGTAGCGCGCGGCGAGTTTTTGTTTTTGGTCGGTAGCTCCGGCCAAGGCAAATCTAGCCTGTTAAAGTGCGTCAATCACGAGGTCCGTCCTACCGAAGGCGACATTATTGTCGATGGGCAGCGCCTTGCCGAGATGCGCAACGGTGAGATCCCGTTTCTGCGCCGCAGGGTCGGCGTCGTTTTCCAAGATTTCAAGCTGCTCCATCAAAAAACGGTCTGGGAGAACGTCGCCTATGCGCTGCAAGTAACTGGTGCAAGTTCGCGTGATGTTTTGCGCCGAGTCCCTCGCACCCTCGAGCTCGTTGGCATCGCTCACAAGAGCAAGATGTTTCCGCACGAGCTGTCCGGCGGCGAGCAACAACGCACGGCCATCGCCCGCTCGCTCGTTAACAACCCACTGATCTTGTTGTGTGATGAGCCAACCGGGAACTTAGATCCCGACACTTCAAGCGAAATCATGGCGCTCTTGGCGCGCATCAACGCCAAAGGCACGACGATGATCGTTGCAACGCACAATCAGGCGATCGTCGACCGCATGCGCCGGCGTGTCGTCCGCCTCGTCAACGGACGAATCGCACGCGATGAGGAGCGCGGTCGCTATCATGTTGGACTGGGGTAGAGTCCGCTTTTTCTGGGCTGAGGTCGGCCAGAACTACACCCGCAACATCACCATGGCGCTCACCGCCATCGGTACGATTGCCATCTCGATCGTGCTGCTCGGCGTATTCTTGTTCTTGCGAACCTCATTTGACATGGTCATGCGCAATATCGTTGGCCAGGTCGCAATCGCCGTCTATTTGCGCGACGACGCGAAGCCGTCGCAAGTCGCCGCAATTATTCATAGCGCGCAAACCGATCCGCGGATCGACAGCGTGCGTTACGTGAGTAAAAAGCAAGCTATGGCAAACTTGCGCCAGCGCTTGCGTGGCAAATTCAATCTCAATTTGCTGAACACAAACCCGCTCCCCAATACAATTATCATCCACACAAAATTGCCCTTAGACGTCCCGGCTGTGGCTGGGCAACTGCAAAACAGACCGGGTGTTGCCGTTGTCAACTACGGCAGCGGTGTCACCGAAAAATTATTGCGCGCGGAAACACTCTTTAGCGCCATTGGCGCAGGCATCATGGCACTGCTGCTCTTGTCGACGTCGCTCATTATGTACAACACGATTCGTCTGACGGTCTTCGCGCGCCAGCGCGAGATCCGCATCATGCAATTGGTTGGCGCCACCGGTTGGGCTGTGCGCTGGCCGTTTATCTTCGAAGGTATTCTCTCAGGGCTGGCGGGCTCGCTCGTTGGTCTCATCGTGTTGCAAAGTGGTTATCATTCTTTTGCGCCAAAGTTTGTCGTTAATCTGCCGTTCATTCCATTTAACATGGCGGCCGTGCCGATACATCACTTAGCCCTGGAACTGCTGCTCGTGGGTGTCCTTGTCGGCATGTTCTCAAGCCTTTTCTCGGTGAGCCGGTACTTGCAGACTGCATGAAGCGGCCGTTTGTAACGGCACTGGCCGCTCCATTGTTGATTGCGCTTTCGATGTTGTGGCCGGCGCCGCACGGCCTGTTTGCTAGCGTCGCCGCAGGATCGGCAGCAACGCCGGAACCCCTAAGCAGAAGGATCCAAGAAAAGAAGGCCTTGATCGAGGCGACGCACAGAAGGCTTGAGGCGAGCCGCCAAAAATTGCATGCCGCCCGCTTTAAGGAACAAACGATCGCGCAACAACTTGCTGCGGTGCAAGGAAGTATCGCTCGCGTGCGCG